>CAYIBO010000051.1:0-8274 GCA_964361545.1 uncultured Candidatus Bathyarchaeia archaeon | reverse complement strand
CGAATGTCCTCTGCATTGCTTCGGTAGGTTTCGGCACTCATTTCGACCTCGAACGTTGTTGTTCCGGTCGGCGAGACAGGAAAGGTTCGTGTAGAGACGTACAGCTGCTTCGGATCGTCGAACATGTGGACATGGTCATGTTTCCGGGTGAAAGGGTCCACCGTAAGGGCGAGGCCTCCGTCACTTGGCTCTATCTTGGCCTTGGGCTCCTCGTAGGTCCAGACCTGGCCGTTGCCTAGTGGAAAGCTGAGAAGCCTCCACTTCGAAGGGTCGACCTTGCCCTTGGAAAGATCATCGTAAAGAACCGTTTCGATCTCTAGCATCACGGGTTCAGGCTAGATTCGGGCCCGTACCGGTTTTAATTCTTTCGAGTGTGATAGAACCAGTCGAGGGAATGAAAGTGTTCCCTCGAACCTGACACCTTAAAAGCACACAATCTTCAAAGTAAGCTTCCATAGGGATAGACTTCAGAATGAGAATTGGACTGGTCATAGTCGGAGCGATTCTTTTGCTGGCGGGGATAGTGCTCGAAGGGTTCTACCTCGCGAACTCCCAATTGAACTTCTCTGGGACCCCGATTTCCCAGAATACATGGCTTGTTACCGGAGTTGTCTTCATAATCGCAGGATTGCTCTTTGCATGGGCAGCCGTAAAGATTCCGAAGATACAGACCGTCCGGTAATGTGTGTCCCTTTTCTGAGACGACCTGGCCGGCTAAGGGTCTAGTTCTTCCAAAGCTTGCCTGCTGACTGGAAAGCTGATCCCTTCTTTGCCAGCGAAGTCGATGAGGTCGAGATAGAAGCCCAAGAAAGTGGAGAAGAGTCGCTCTCCCCGAAGGTTCCCGTATCTTAACTTCTCAATTCGGTGAAAGCCATCGGGCAATTTCGAAAACTCTCGATGGGCTTTGAATATCATCCTATCGCTTGGAAACGAGGTCCGGTTGATGGACGCTACGACCAAAGCGGCAGAATGGGTCACGCCAAGCACATTGTCCTTCAATACCATCCTGTCTCCTTTGAGATAGGCGTTCTTGACGCGGCAGAAGTCCTCGTAGGAATGGAGAAGGGCCAATTCCGCAGACTTTCGGAAAACTTCACCCGGGACGTTGCGTGCTCGGGTCTCGAGCTTCGGGAGGAGTCGTTGAGGGTCGTAGATTTGAAGAATCCCAGTGAACCCTCCCAAGAGTTCCGGAAGCTCATGACTAGGCTGTGTCAGCTGTCGGATTGCGCTATCCCATGTTTCAAAGCCCAGGCTACAGTAGTTATCGTCAACTATCATGAACCTGGGTAGATTGTTAGCTGCTTTTCGAACGATGAGGAGGAAGTCTATGTCCGAGTATTTCTCAGCGGTTCCCCTCCCGACCGAGCCGCTGAGACCCGCCGCTCTGAGATTACTGCCAAGTTTCCTTCTGAGCTGAATGATAACCTTCTTCGCGATAGCCCGCTTGCAGTCTAGGACCCTGTTCGTCTTGGGAGGCAAGGCTCACTCCAACGTCAGGGGAGATAGGCTGTCGGTTTATGCATAGTCGAGCAGTGTTGTTTTGCGTTTTGCGGGTCTAACACCCTTTCTCTTGGCGGTTTCTAGAAAGCGGTGCATCTGTTGCTCTTTCCGTTTACTGCTCCAATAGTAAGCTTCGTCAATCGTGCCCTCAGCTATCAAAACCGTCATCTTTCCTGGCCGGGTCCGGCCGGTTCTGCCACGGCGCTGAATCATCCGAATCTCTGAGGGCACAGCCTCGTAGAATATGACATGGTCCACGTCGGGAACGTGAAGTCCTTCTTCTCCTATGCTGGTTGTCACCAGAACGTTGTGGCTTCCTTGACGAAACCGTTCTAGGATTTCCATTTGCTCACCCTGGGTTAGTCCAGGGTCTTCTTCGTTCCGTGTTGCTTGTCCCACGAACCTGACGGCGGAGACTCCTTCCAACCGGTTCAAGGCGTTCACAATGGTCTCAACTGTATCCCTGAACTGGGTAAACACAATGATCTTCGAAGCCTTGTTCAATCTCAGGTCCTCTACCACCAATTCGCGGAGGCGCTTCAGTTTCGGATGATCGCTGTCGGCGAGGGAGTGGCTGAGCTTCTGAGCCTCCAAGATACGAGGGTCCTTTGACAATCCTCGCGCTGATTTGCTGTCCGCAACACTCAATCTTGCAAGCGATTTATTGAGGCCATGGACTCCTTGCGTCTCCAGCATCTCGATTGAGTGCATCAACGACATGGCCTGGGCCTGAAGCACGACCGCTCCATACAACATTCCTGGCCCTCCTTTCTTGATTCGGTCTCGAAGCTTCTGCCCGAGCTCAAGGAGAATACGCTTCGAGACGGGGACCCCAGAAGGTAGTTGACGCATAAGTCGCAGCTTCTCGACCCTCTCGTCCAGTGCTGAGCGGAGAACCTTGGAAATCTGCTTGTAGCTCGGGGGCAGCGGGACCCGGATCCAGTTCAGGGACACTTCCTTGACATAGGCCGTAACGTCTGCGTCGGTCTCGGTCCGCGTCTCTACATTACTGATTGCGAGCTTCTCGCAGATTTCGTCGATACGGCTCTTTCGAGCGCTCGGTGAGGCCGTCAGCCCTAAGATGAGGGGGTTTGAAGCTTCGCGCTTGTAGGCCCCGGCTACTTCTGAGTAGGCGTAGTCTCTGACGCAACGATGTGCCTCATCAAACACAATCAGGCAGACTCGGCCGAGTGAATACCGTTGCTCCGAGACATCGTTTCTGATGACCTCGGGAGTGGCAAAAACGATCCTTGACTCTTCAAACATTGCCCGCCTGGTCTCAGGCTGGACCTCCCCTGTCAGAACAGCAACGTCGATCCCATTCACCAAGTGCTCTTTGAAGAACCGTGCGTGTTGGAGAACAAGGGGTTTGGTAGGGGCCAGCATCAGGACCTTGCCTTCGGGCAGGTTGGTCAGTCTCTCGATTGCCACGAGCAGTGCTATGATGGTCTTGCCCAGCCCTGTAGGGAGAACAACGAGGGTGTTCCCAGTTAGCGCGGACTCGGCGATTCCGCGTTGGTATTCTCTGACATCTATACCGACTGGGGCTAGCGTTACTGTTCCCATGGGCTGGCTACCGGGCTTATCCGTCAGTCGGGAACTGGCCGCGGAGTATCTTTAGAAGATGCTTTCGCCCATAGACGCTCATCAGGAAGACCGCAGCAATCCAAGAAACAACAGCTCCGGCTGCCACGGAGAGCCGGAGGGGTTTGGTGAAGTAGAGGAACCCTGAAACTGCTAGCAGAACTGAGAGAACGGTGAAAACGTCTGCCTTGTCCAATAAGCGGAAGTCTGAGACTCCCTGGCTATACGTCGCATAGGCGGCCGCCGAGCCCAGGACTAATCCAAAGAGAAAGATCGGAACGAATGATGCTTGGTCCCAGTAGCGTGTCCCGAGAAAGATGAGGCCCATCTCGTCAGAAACGAGGCCGGCTCCAATTCCTAGGATGAGTGACGCGTCCCACCGAGTTCGGGGGTCTTCCACAATACTCAGCGCAGTCAAGGAAAGTATCAGAAGAGTCAGTCCATAGTAGAAAGGGTGTAGGTGGAAGCCCTCGATTCTTATCGTGGGACACGACTGTGTGCAGTGGGCTATCAAGGCCACAAACGCCCGGGCCACTAGGACGGCTACTGAATAGCCCAGCAGGACAAAGGATAGGCCAACAGGACCCGCGAGGCCCGGTGTCCTAAGCCGCTTCAACCCAAGCCGTCGTTCGACTCTTGTTCTCTTTAACTTATGGGGAAAGAAGCCCGTCGGTCAAGGTCTATTGCTTTAAGCACAGAGAAACGGGTCCTCTCTCTCAATGCCAACGGCCAAGGGGACCCGGCGTTTCAAAGTGGGCAAGGTTCCACCCTCAACCCTTCTCCGGGCCGTCTACCCCTACCTAGGACGGAAGAGTCGAAGTCTGCTCATTGGTCCTGGCATTGGACGTGATGCTGCTGCGATAAAATACGGGAACAAGGTCCTTGTTTTCTCCACAGACCCGATCACGGGGACCGCTACCCACATCGGTAGACACTCGGTCCACATCAACGCCAACGACATCGCCACTGCGGGAGCCCGACCGAAATGGTACCTCTGCACAATACTGCTACCACCAGATACTGACGAGATATCTCTCCGTCAGATTATGGCTGACGTGGATAATGCGGCGAAAAGCCTAGGGATTACCGTTGTTGGGGGACACACGGAAGTGACTCCTGGCCTGACACGACCCATCATAGGAGGCTTCATGATCGGAGAAACGACGAAACAACGTCTCCTCAGTTCGGAAGGGGGACGTGAAGGCGACAAGGTCCTGCTCACCAAGACGGCGGGTTTGGAGGGAACGGCGATACTAGCCACAGACTATGCGAACAAGCTGAAAGACCTCGAACCAAAGACCCTTGACGGGGCCAGGAAATTCTCGGAGCAAATCAGCATCGTCAAAGAGGCCCTCACAGCAACCAGGGTCAAAGGGGTCCATGCGATGCACGACCCGACGGAAGGAGGGGTTTTGAATGGGCTCTGGGAACTTGCAGAAGCATCGAACCTAGGAATTGAAGTAGCCGCTGACCGGATTCCTGTGGCTCCCGAGACTGGGAAGGTATGTCGCGTCTTGGGGCTGGACCCACTGAGACTGATGAGTTCCGGGTCACTTCTTGTTGCAGTTGATCCTGCAAAGGCTGAAGCGGTCGCAAGAGCGCTCAAGAGAATACCCGTTCGGGTCTCAGGGGTTGGCAGGCTAACGTCCGCCTCAAAGGGCAGGCATGTAGCTCGGGGTCCGAGACGGTTGAAGCTGGAAGCGGTTCCCACAGACGAGCTGTACAAGCTAGCCTAGGGCTTTGGAGTTGGCCCTGAACGGCTCCTCAAGCAAGAAAATCAACAGCATCAACGATATTGCTAGTCCTCCCAGGAAAAACCATCCCGCGGAATAGTTGTAGGCTGACACCAGCAATGTGAAGGCTATCGGAATTCCGAAGCTCCCCAATATGTGAGCAGAGTTCATGATGCTTATCGCCAAGGGAGCGTACTGACGCCCAACTTCGGGATACTGGCGTGCACTGGCATACATGGTCGTGAAAACCATCGCGTCCAAGAACCCGACCACCGGAATCAGGAACCACAAAGAGTTGAACCAGAGTCCGCCGGGCTGACTCAGGCCGATAACCGCTAGCCCAATGGAGGCTCCTAGCCCCGGCACGAGGATGAAGACCTTCCTCTGCCGGAACCTGTCGGAGAGATGACCGCCGACAGGACCCCCGATGATGCTTGAGAACATGATGAGAGACGCCATCAAACCTGCGAGTGCTGTCGGTATTAGAAACACAGTTTCAAGGTAGGAATGTAGGAATTGTGACGTTGTGAATATTCCACCCCACAGTCCAATGACACCCACAGCGATGAGCCAGACGTTACGGCTTTTCATAGCCATCCTCATAGCGCCCCGTCGTTCAGGGAGGACAATATCCTTGGGAACAACAACTTGTCCAATGGCCGTGACGATTAGCCCAATCACACCGCCCAGCACCAATCCTGCTCGCCAATCCAGAGCCTGAATCACCAAGGCCCAGGCGAAGAGGCCAAGGCCTCCACCAATGTTGAACGCGCCGTTGTAAAGTCCTATGACAAATCCTTCTTCCTCTTCCCTGAAGAGTGGCGTCAAGACCCCGATAGCAGGAGCGAAGAAAAGCGCAGCACCCAACCCCAAGAGAAATCTACTGGCAACAATCATCGGGAAGTTGACGGACAATCCTTCTCCGATTGCTGATAGAGAAAGGATCAACATTCCCAGCTGTGCCGTGTTCTTGGGACCCCAACGGGCAGCCATTATCCCCGCCGGTACCTGAAAGATTCCCGCCCCCAGAAGGAATGACGAGGTCAGAACGCCAAGGGCAGGCAAATCCACTCGCAGGTCGCGAGCAATCAGCAACAGCGCGGGGGATATGTTGAACCAGTTTGTCGAGTAAACAATCCTAGAGGAAATCACGGAGGCGAGGACGAGCCATCTTCTCCCGGCTCCTATCTGCAATGTCTCGACCTCTTGCCTCATCGTTGCTTCAGCTTTTCACTCACGCGGTCTGTTATGTCGGTGTTCGGGTCTGCGAGGATTGTACGGGTCCTCGCTCATTCTTGCCCGGTTATGGCCCGGGTCTCAAGATCCACTTCATCCAGTCCCAGAGGGACGTGTCCGCTGGGCCAGAGAAGTCATCGGACCCGAGAGTCAGAGACCAAGCGAACGAATAAAGGCTTACCCCAACACTCCACGCGAGAGCCAACAATCCGTGCCCGCCGTCACCGTAACGCCCCTGGCCTTTGAGAGTCTGGGGGTCCGATCCATGTGCACGCTAGTCAAGACTAGAGATGTTACGGTGCTCCTAGACGCTGGAGTCGCACTGGGTCCCCGTTTCCGTTTGATGCCCCATCCGCAGGAATACAGGGCACGGGACGAGGCACGAAAAAGAATCGAAGACGCCGCAACAGGCGCGAAAGTTGTCACAATCTCCCACTACCACAACGACCATCACACGCCGAACTTCGAGGACCCCGTATGGCTCGGAAGCAGTCCCGAATCTCTGGAGCGCATCTACAAAGGCAAGATAGTTCTGGCGAAAGACTCGCGGAGAAAAATCAACACTGCCCAGCGAAGACGCGGCTGGATGTTCCGGCAAACTGCTGAGAAGCTTGCTGAGAAGTTTGAGATCGCTGATGGACGAACCTTCGAATTCGGAAGGACGACTGTACGTTTTCCCCCGCCTGTTCCCCACGGTGAGGACGAATCAGGACTAGGCTGGGTCCTGCCGTGCATAATCGAGAGGAGCAGGGAAAAGGTGATGTTTGCGCCAGACGTACAGGGACCGGTGGTTCCAGAAACAGTCCGGCTGATTCTCGACGAAGAGCCAGACACTCTCATCATGGGAGGACCACCAACATACCTTCAAGGGTTTAGAATAGGCGAGGAGTTTTTCCAGACAGCTCTCCGCCATATGGAGAGGGTCGTCCAGAAAGTCCCAACGGTTGTAGTGGACCACCACCTGCTACGGGACGAGGGATGGTACAAGTTCCTTGAGCCCGTCCGGGCGTCCGCTGAGAAATCAGGCCACCGAATCATCACGGCTGCTGAACTGGCCGGTGAGGAAGCGAGGCCGCTGGAATGTCAAAGACGTAAACTCTACGAGGAGAACAAGCCCAACAGGGAGTTTCTAAAATGGGCAAAGCTGCCCAAAGAGAAGCAGAAGACTGCTCCTCCGCCATTGTGAGCCCAGGCAGGCTTATCAGCGACAGAAGGGCAGCTCCTGCACAGATCATGCATGGGCCGGTCCTTTGGATCTTGGGCTCCTCCGCACATTATTTCGCTCTTTCTCTTGGTCGCCTCCATCTCGAGTCCTTCCTCTGTCCTCGGAGCCTCTGCCGCAGCTGCCTTGCAGTCTCAGGATACATGCAGTGCGAGCCCAGTGAACGGCGTAGCCAGTCTGGTTCTGGAAGTCTGCACCCGTTCCATGTACCGATTTCGTGAGCCCATCAACGTCACGCTGACCTTGACGAACGTGGAGTCTACGGATGCTAGCCTCCGATTCGTGTTCTCTTCGAACATAACAGGCAGAGCATGGTCAGCCTTAACGACCGCGTTTTCGCTCTGCTTTGAGGGTGGTGGTTGTGTCTTTCCTCCAGGCGTGAGTCTCTCGGAGACTATATCATTCGTGACCGAACCGCCTGAGGCTCTTCTCTTCTGGCGAAACCCTGCGCTACCGGGAGAATACCTAGTGGAAGGCATTGTGCTTGCCTGCCACGATGTGCCAGGAGGGCTTATCGCCTGTAATGAGAAGATTGCTTCCTCCTCTGTAACAACAAACCTCTCTTCCCGCTAAGCTTCAGTACCGCGAGAGTTGTCAGTTAGAAACACGATGTCGGTGGTTTCCGGGCAAGGCGCCTCTGATATTCTTATATCGAGTATGCGGGAACCTGAGTTTCGGGCGGTGGTGGGGGACTGGGAAGCTGGTCGTTTCCTGTAACCCGAAATCGACCTATGCGGGAGTCCGCTAACGCCGGCGAGCGGCAGCCTCGACCAGGCAGAAGACTTGGCTGTCAACTATGACATCCTGCCCCATCGGGCCGGCGGCGGAGGAGCATCCTCTGAAGGGAGGATTGTTACCTCCTCACGGTCGAAACCGGCGAGGCCCGGAAGGGAGCAGCCGTAAGGTCGACGTTCGACGCTGATGGGATCCCAGGGTGGAGAAGACGACCAGGACACCGTGCTTGGAAGAGATGCCCATCACCAGCGGAAGCCATCACCG
>CAYIBO010000050.1:0-8543 GCA_964361545.1 uncultured Candidatus Bathyarchaeia archaeon | reverse complement strand
GGGCGAGAACGTATCAAATAAATACGCCAGGCCAGAATCCTAGCACAGTCATGGCCAGAACAATTGCGACCGCAAGCGTAAGGCTACCTAGGAAGGTAATCGAGGAGCTCTATGATGCGTCAGTCAGATTCGCCAGTGTCCTCGAAACTCTCGAGGTCCTCATGGACAAACAGACAATGCGACGGATCAAGACGGGCGAAAAAGAGTATTCTAGGCGTCAGTACGTTGTGGCCAAGGGTCCTGCGGAGATACGAAGGGCCCTCTCTTCTTGACTTATTCAGTCGTTTTTCTACGAACCTTTCTGAAACAGTTTCGCCGCCTTCCACGAGACACTAGAAACAGGATACAGGCACGGGTTGAAGAGCTGGCTCAAAACCCATACCTCGGGCTGAGATTGGTGGGACAGCTCGAAGGATTCTGGAAGGATAGAGTAGGACAGTATCGGATTATCTACAAGATCGACGAGAAGAACAAGACAATCATCTTCTACGATGCAGATCTCAGGAAGCGAGCCTACGAATAGCAGGTGCAATGCAACACGATACACACAAGCTAGAGGATCAAGTCGGGTGCTCACGGGCGTGATTATTTTCGTCGTTCCCTTCTCAGGAAGAACCTACCGGGCCTTCATGAAATCAGTTTGCAAGAGACATCTTACTCTCGTTTAATGACTGAAAGCACGTCCTCCCTCTTCAAATGAGGGTACTCTCTCAGGATATCGTCGACGTTCAGTCCAGCGTCCACGAGTTCCAAGAGAAGGTCCACAGGGACCCTGGTACCTCTGACCACGGGTTTCCCGCCCAGAATCCCAGGATGTGCCTCAATGGCCATTACCACGAAACCTCGGTGTAACTAGCGCAACACGTCTAATAAACCGTATCTGCATCCGGACTGAGCTGTTCTCTGAAAACTGCCTTCTATGCCTATCCACCTTCAGTCTGAAGGGTTCTTCCAGCTTACGCCTGATGACAGAGCTGATATTGCGCGGGCAAATCTAGAGGGAGCTGTAAGGCACGCGAGAAGAAGAAAGAAAGCGGCTATGTGGACTCTTCCGGCTGGTTGGGGAACACGATCTGCTCCTAGAACTCAGGCCACAATCATCAGGCTAGAGCGCTGTCAGCCTCTTCTCATCCTTCACCGGGTCCATCCCGTCGAGTCCTTCGTTCTTTGCACTCCGGAGCAGGTTGCCATCAGCACTGAGAAAGACCTCGCACCGAGAATCCTTGCAGCTGGCTATCTGAAGTGCGTCCGCCTCATAGATGTGCTCCTCCTGCAGGACCCGCCAAGCCTCCGCAAGGATCCCGCCTGCAACGGGAACCAGACGCAGAGCACCTGACCTCACCATCCGAAAAGTCTCATCGGCAAAATTGAAGAGGGCGGAGGAAAACTCTGAGGGGGTCAGAAACCCTCTCTGTCGACGCTGGTCGAGCACGCCCAACACCTCTCCAACATTCCAGACGGAAAAGGCGATCTGTAAATGCTTCGACTCTGCACGAGAAAAAGCATGGTCGAGGGAGGTAGAGCCCGGCTCCTTCACGTAGCGCTTGACCAGGGCGCTACTGTCAAGATACAGCTTCGTAGCGAGAGCGCCTCATCCTTCTAACTTGAGCCTCGGCCGGGGGGCCCCTCAGCCGCGGCCTCGCCCTAGTCTTCGGATTGAGGCTGACCGTTATCTTCTCCAAATAAGGAAGCACCTCTCCATCCACGAGAGCGGACCTCAGGCTGCTCTCCACCTCTCTGCTCAAACTCTTCAGACTTCCATGCTTGTGGAAAACAGAGGCCCGAAACCTGAACCAGACCTCATCATCCACGTATACCGTAACCTTTGCCAATGCCGGTTCACTGGTTTACCAGTATGACACTCTGGCATATAAGCTCCAGGTTTACACGGACCACGAGGACTCTTTCATGCTAGAACTCATTGATGCCGAAACAATTCCAGAACAAGCACAGTACGTCCACGAAACCTGTCCGGGCTAGAGCCGCTTCAAACCCTTCTCCGCCCGAACCGGGCGCATTCTCCGCCTCTTTCACAAGATCTACGCCTCCGCAGCAGCA
Source organism: uncultured Candidatus Bathyarchaeia archaeon (assembly GCA_964361545.1). Taxonomy (GTDB): domain Archaea; phylum Thermoproteota; class Bathyarchaeia; order 40CM-2-53-6; family 40CM-2-53-6; genus BA-19. Next base: position 6,485 of record CAYIBO010000050.1, on the reverse strand, counting down.
TTGGCCATCTGCGTTCCGAACCTAGTCCAGCAATGCAACGACGATCTCGTCCAATTAGCCGCTTGGAACGTCTTTATGGGCCGCTGAGGCTCGAAAGGTAGCGTTCATGGGAGCCAGCTTCGAAGCGATCGGCCTAGAACCCCGTCTGTTACAGGCGGTTCAGGAAATGGGCTTCGACGAGATGTTTCCCATACAGGCCGAAGCCATACTACCCCTTCTCGAAGGGCGAGACCTCATCGGCCAAGCCCACACTGGAGCCGGGAAAACCCTTGCCTTCGCACTTCCCATGCTACAGAAAATAGACCGCAAAGCCCCCGGAGTCCAAGGACTGGTAATAGTTCCCACAAGAGAACTCGCCATACAAGTGGCCGGCGAGTTCGAGAAACTCTCCAGGCACCTCCACGTCAGGACCGCGGCCATCTACGGAGGCCAAAGCATCAGACTCCAAATCAACAAACTCAACCACAGCACATGCAACATTATCATCGCAACCCCCGGCAGGCTAATCGACCACCTCGACCGGCGAACCGTAACCCTCGACAAGACCAGCTTCGTCGTCCTGGACGAGGCTGACAGGATGCTCGACATGGGCTTCATCGAAGACATCAGGCTCATCCTCCAACACGTCCCCAGAAACCACCAAACAGCACTATTCTCCGCAACCATGCCAGATGAGGTGGTGAGGCTCGCTCAGCGGTACATGAAAACCCCGCTGAGAGTACTCATCGACAAGGACGAGCCCACCGTAGAAACCGTCCAGCAGAAATATGCGAGAGCGGAAGAGAACCGGAAATTCCCCGTCCTCCGTTCAATCCTAGACCACGAGCCCATAACAAAAGGCCTGATCTTCACCGAGACAAAAGCCAGAACCGACGGGCTGGTACAGGCCCTACAAGCAGAACACTACAAAGCACTAGCCCTGCACGGCGACCTCTCACAACACCAGAGAAACCAAGCCGTTCAATCCTTCCGAACCGGAAAGACAAGCCTAATCGTGGCAACAGAAGTCGCAGCCAGAGGACTAGACATACCCAAAGTCAGCCACGTCATAAACTACGACATGCCCGAGGAACCCAAGATGTACTTCCACCGAATCGGCAGAACCGCCCGGGCCGGAAAAACCGGAACCGCCTATTCCCTCGTCACACGTCAAGACGAGGACGGCTTCAGACAGATAAAAAAGATGACATCATCCAACCTACACGAAGTCACCAGCATACATCAACAGGAAAACGGTGGCAGCACGAAGTTCCTCCTCCCCCCTCGCCCCTCGAGAGGACGAGCCGGGCGCGGAATGTTTTCAGGAGGACGCCGGCGACGGCCTAATCGCCGAATGAGGGAGTTCATGCGAAACCGTCGGCGTCGAGGCTAGGTCAAGCCAGTTCAGAAAAAGCTCGGAATAAGAAACAACGACTGGGACTTCTTCACCACGAGCAACAGCGTCAAATTAGTCAACCCTCGATGGGAACCGCTGAATCGCTGCAAAAAACGCCTCCCGGGCCTGTATAGGACTAGTTTGTGTCCGCATAGGCCGCAGGTTAGAGATAGGCCGTACAGCGTCAGAGGTTCAAAGAACTGCTTCCACCTCACACCTAGGGTTAGAGCAGTGAAACAAGACCTTCTCAGCAGACACGGCCCTACCCCCTTTTCCTTTCTGACCCCTAGCAAAAGAACTTCTCGCCAACCTGGAAACTCGGCTGCACCGTTCGAACAGTTTCGCTGACCTTCCACCGTGCTGACGCGGACCCTTTCGGCGTTTCTTCCGTCTCTTCCCCGTTTTCTGAGTAGATATCAAATAGCTGGCCGAAGGCTGACAAGCTGGCAAGGCCTTTGAAACGAAGGATTCCTTTTCAGCTGCCTGAGGGCTTTGCCTTACTTGACCAGAAGGATACTTCGCAAGCTTTCAGCACAGGCGACCGGCGAATGGACGACTACGATCTGGAAGACTACTACCGATGGAGCATCGAACCCAACTCGTACTCCATCGTCTACAAGGTTGAGGGACGAGTATGGGGAGTCATGAACCTAGAGATGCGTGAGGATTATGTGTACATTGCGATGTTAGGTCGCAACGTGGTGGCCGTAGGGCCTGTCGGCAGTTTGCTAGTACGAGTCGCTGAGGATATTGCGCGGGAACTGGGAAAGCCGGAGGTGCGGCTCGATTCTCTTGATACGGCCGTAATCTTCTATGATGAGAAGTGCGGCTACGAAGAGTACGCTGACAGGTTCCATGAAGAGGGTTTTGGGTTGTTGATGCCTAAGAAGAAGCGGTTGCAGCCACTTCCTTCGCTTTCTTCACTTTCTTCATCTTAGCTAGGAACCCTGGACTCACCGTCAAAAGGCCGTGTTTTGGTTCTGAACGAACAACGTCAATTTCCTTTTTCACGAGAGGGTGTTCTCTGAGAAGTGTCTCTATGGCTCGTGACCTGTCCATGCGATAAGTTATCTCGATCAGCTTAATGGCATAGTGCAACTCGTCCGTAATCGAAATCGATAACTTGTACGTCATTTCTCAGCCTCCTACTCCAGTCATACTATGGTATGACTGTCCAATATAAGGCTCTCGTTCCCCCACCTAGGAGCAATGAGAGCCGATTGTATATGTTTATGTAATTGACCCGCTCCCCTTATCTTGGAAGCGGAAAGAGATGGCGACAACTGTTCTTCACGAACCTCGACTGGACACCATCCTAATGGTCGAGAGAGCCATCTTGAACGCCAAGTCCTACTCGACAAGGAAGGAGCTATGGCTGAGCCTGCCGAAGAAGATGCAATACCAGACCTTCAGCAGAATTCTCCAATACTTGGAAGTCTCAAGGAAAATCCTCATCGATGACGATGGACAGGTTACCTGGACTTTTCCCAACAACGACAGGCTCAAGAAGCTGCTGAAGTCAAGCGTGAAACTCCGGTAGACCAAGACTACCCATAGCCGAACCGCATCTCATACTCCTTATGACTCAGAAACGCCTCCTGCACAACCACCACCCACCGTCCCCGCTCGCTGAGCACCGTATAGACCAACCTCGCCTCTCGCGAGAGGTCTAGCTTCCAGAGATTGTTCACACCTGATCAGCAAAGAAGCCAGTGCCGACGACACGCCATAACTACCTCAGCACGTCCCTATAGGTCCGCTACAGGCATCACGAAATGAAGCGTCCCGTTGAGGAGAAAAGGTCACAGACAAAGACAGCCCCACGGCATCCGAAGCTCGGTGATTTCCAAGGAGCCTGAGGATGACCGACAAGGAAGCCGAGGACTTGCTCAAAACCCTCAGAAAGTTCTGGTCCAGTTGGAAGTATCCGAAAAGCCTCCAAGGACCTCTGTCCCGGCCCGATGTCAGCCTTCACGACCTTAGAGGAGCCTTCAAAAGTCGCAAGAAGGATGTCACGAAAGCAATCAGAGAGCTGGAAGTCGAACACAGGGAAGAGGCCCAGGAGCTGGAACAGGATCCGGTGATGAATGAGAAATTCCGCAGAATGAAGCCTTCGGACAGGGCAAACCTAGCTGTGGAGATGAGCTCCGTCGTCTCAACCATCACACTCGAATCCATACTGGACCGTAACCCCAGAATATCCAAGGCACGGCTGCTGGAAGAGGCCCGAAAGAGGTTCCATTCGGGACGTAGGACCCGCTGAAAACGCGAACTTTCCAAGAGTTCGTCAAAGCTCTCGTCCTCGCGCTCAACAAGAGCAAACTCCCCTACGCGGTCACGGGGGCACTCGCGGCAAGCTACTACGGAACCCCAAGGACGACAACAGACGTTGACTTCATACTGCAACTCTCCTCAAAAGATTACGATGGGCTGCTGGAGATTCTCGAAGGTCTCGGCCTGAAAGTAGATAGGACCCGGATCAAGCGACAGCTGCGCGCAGGGTACAACGTCCTAACGCTGCAAGACAAGAACTCTCCCCACCAAGCAGACTTCATCATCCACACCAAGGGAAAGCTAGGGAAACGAGCAGGGTCCCTCCTCGGCCTAAGAACATACTATCAAACACCAGAGTCCCTCATATTGGCCAAACTGCGGATGGTCAAAGTAACCCGTCCAAGGGAGAGAAGCCTGAAGGACAGAGAAGACATCAAGGCCATCGTCCGCAATACCAGGGTCAACCTGGCTAGCATAGTCCGAACTGCCCGAGAGGAAACAACGCTAGATGTGTGGGGGGCCCTTCTGATAAACGAGCGGCTTCGAAGGAAAGCTCACAAGGGATGGGATAGCGCTCGGACGAAAAGGCGATGGAGAAGCAAAGGGCTGTAACCCTATGCTTGATTGTTTCCTGTCATCTCTCGACAGGAAGAGTAGCATCCTGCCCAGGTCCAAAACCCTTCTCTACCGCCCAATCATCTTCATCGAAAGAAAAGCCCGTCCGAGACACGGGGAAAAATTTCTGGAAATCAACCCAATCCCGTGAGACAAAACCCGGAACAGTTTCACTCCGAGAACCCTTCAGCGTGAGGATATCCTGAGGTAACTATGGAGATAGAAAGCCTTAAGCCCGGAACAGGCCGACCCCTCAAACACGAAAATTTTCGGTGAAAAAGAAATGGCACGAACCCAAACTCTCACCCTCACCACACTACTACTAGTAGCACTACTAGCAACATCCACAATCCTCGCAATATTCCCACTCGTCTACGCCCAACGTCCAGGACGCCAGTACCAGGGACCACAACTCTCAGGAACCCTCACCTCAGCCTCAGCCTTCGCCAGCGACGCCTCAGGCCTAGGAACAGTCACCAAGACCTTGTGCACAGACGGCACAGACCTCGGAGGTGGAAACATACGCATCAACTGCGACAGCACAATATTCCCCCACAACGAGATGAGCATAGCCGTAAACCCCACAGACCCCAACCACCTAGTAGCCGGCTCTAACGACTACGAGCTGTTCTTCCAGGGCGCCTTCATCGTCCAACGAATAATCGCAGGCTACTACACCAGCTTCGACGGCGGAACAACCTGGACCAACGGACACCTCCCCACGGGCGGCTTCGCAACCACCGGCGACCCCGCGGTCGCCTTCAACCGCAAACTCGGCCTCGTCCACTACGGAGTAATCGCCTTCCAAACAGGCCAAGGAGGAGGCTTCGCAGACGCCAGCATACAAGTCAACACATCCAACGACGGCGGTCTCACCTTCCAAGACCCCGTCGTCGTAGCCCACGGAACAGGCGCAATCGTAACAGTCCTCCACGACAAGCCCTACATCGCCGTAGACAACAACCCCAACAGCCCCTTCTACGGCCGCCTCTACGTCACTTGGACACGCTTCCTATTCGGAACCTCCGGCTACGTTGAATCGCCCATATTCTTCAGCTTCTCCGACGACGGCGGACAAACCTTCAGCGGGCCCACGGAGGTCAGTGGCTCCAGCTCAACCCTCTGCGCTAACCCGTTCCGGTCCTTCAACGCGGGAGTGTGCAACGAGGACCAGTTCTCAACTCCGGTCGTAGGCCCCGACGGAACCCTTTACGTTGCTTTCATTAACGATGAGTTTCAGGGAGCCCCAGAGTTCCGCGACCAGTTCCTCGTCGTACGCTCCACAGACGGCGGCGCAACTTTCCAAGGACCCTTCCAAGCAGTATTCCCGGTTTTCGATGGCGTCGACGACTATCCCATTAACATAGACGGCCGCCAGACCCTCACAAACAGCCAGTTCCGGGTCATCTCCGCAGGTAACCTAGCCGCAGATCTCGCCTCGGGACCCGGCTTCTCCACTACACGCTTGTACTACACGTTCTCCGACAACCGCAACGGCCGACTAACAGGCGACTTCAACACTGTCAAGACCAACATAGACGTCTTCGTATCAAGGTCAGACGACGGCGGCACAACCTGGTCCAGTCCCGTCCCGGTATTAAGGGGCAAAGCAGCCAAGAACGACCAATGGTTCCCCTGGGCCGACGTAGGACCCGACGGAACACTATGGGTTGCCTTCAAAGACCGGAGCTACGACCCTGACAACATCAAGTACGGCGAAACCATAGCATCCTCCCACGACGGCATAACCTTCACCGCCCAGAGAGTCGACACAGCCCTCTCCAACCCGAACGATTCGAGATGGTTCACCGCCGGAGGACAGACACAGGGCAAAGCAACCTTCATCGGCGACTACGAAGGACTAGCAGTGGGCTCAGACGGCGTAGCCCATCCACTTTGGACCGATATGCGGGTAAGAGCCTTCGAAACAGTACCAGCGGGCAGAGGACACAACACCCAGGACGCAGTAACAGCACGCGTAATGTAGAACGCATCCCTCTCTCTCCACCTCCTTTTTCTCATTCCATCGAAGGGGCGGTGAGGACTAGCAAGAGAAGAATCAAGACTAGGAAAAAACAGAGGGGATTGTCCAGGGCCTAGACGGCCCATGGTCAAGCCGCATTCTTGTAGAAAGCTCGTTTAGCTTAGACTACTTCTCGTGTCAAGCTGTGCTTCTGTGTTCCGTGTTCTTCTAGAACATGCACGATGTTGACAACCACCC
>CAYIBO010000049.1:0-8692 GCA_964361545.1 uncultured Candidatus Bathyarchaeia archaeon | reverse complement strand
GAGGATGGGCTTGGGTGAAGGTCTTCAAGCACCCGCCTAGGACCTCTCACACCCCGGGCCACTAGGCCGAGCCGCTTCGCAAATACTGGCTCATGCTGGAAGAGCCTGGGACCCCAAACCATTAACTCTCCACAACTAACCGACGTTCAGTCCAAGAGCTGTTCCTATTGGAACCTGACAGCTTCTATTTCTGTAGGCACTCTCATTCTGATTGGTGGCTTTGGCCTCGCGATAATCGGGGGTTTCTTGTTCGGCCAAGTCTACTTTTTCATGGACATCAGGCCAGTTGTAACGTAGCTCCCGGGCGACTTTGAGCAGGCAGGCTATGGTATTCCGATTCTTCTCTTAGTAACTATCCTGACCCTATCCGGTGATCGATCTTACAAGAAGGAGAATGTTTCTCTTCCTCTCCCTCATTCTTCTCTTGCTGTAATTGTACCATTCTGGCCCGTAGGGTATGTACTCGGTCACCTGGTAACCCTGACTCGTAAGTTTCTCCTTCAAGTCGTCCCTAATTCCTTTCAGCATTGCAAAGTCAAAACTCTTGTTGTTCTCTTTACTCAGGCGTTGGGCCTCCTCGATGAGTTTAGTGTCGTGGGTTGCTATTGCAAAGTTGTCGCCAGCCTTGAACAGCATCTCCATCAGCCGTTTATAGTTGGAGTCGATGATGCTTCGCTTCTTGTAGGCAATAGACAAGTCTTCCGGGTATGCTCCCTTAACAAGCCGGATTTTTCCCCCATTCGTCAAAAGGTTCTGTAAGTCCTTCTGTGTTCTCTTCAGGTTTGCCTGGAGGCAAACCCCCAGGCCAGGGTGGTCAGCTAGAAGTTCTGTGTAGGCTCGCAACGTGGCCTCTGTGTACGGAGAGTTCTCCATGTCCAGCCAGACGAACCTCTTTCTCTGCTCCGCTCTATCCAGAATTTTTTCCAGGTTAGACTTGAAGAGGAGAGGGTCGACCGCCAGTCCAAGCTGCGAGGGTTTGACAGAAATGGTCCCGTCAACCCCCTGGTCGTTGATTGCGTCGAGAAGTCTGAGATACTCCTGGGTGTATTCCTCGATAAGCCCACGGTCTGGAGTGTGCTCGCCGAGACGGTTCAATATGACGTGTAGCTTTCTGCCGTTGGCGTCGTGAGCCGCCTTAACGACATCCTCCAGCTGATAGCCAGCTATCCAACGTTTCGCAACCCGGTACAGAAGCCGCTCCGCAAGCCCTGGCATAAGCACGGACCCTCAACTGGACAGTTCGAACCGGGATTTGTTCATTAAAGAGTTTCATGCAGGAGTTCAGATAATTCTTCGGGGTATCTAGCTTCCCCTCTCCGACTGATAACTAACGGAAATTCATTAAACAGGTTCGGCGAGCATTGATGGCCGTACTTTGCGAGAAAGACTCAGAACCAGTCTCAAGTGGGTCTTGGACCTAGTTTTGACTTTCATTGGCGTAGGCCTTCTCGGCCAAGCTCAGACTTTCCTGTTGAACATCACAAACCTGTCGCAACTCGCCGCATCGGACTCGATAAAAGGTGCAATCGGTCTCGTTGCAATCATTGGAGCAGCCATATTATTCACCTACCTAGTTCTGACTCGTAATCAGAGGAAAAAATTAGGAGTGAGATCGGAGCTTTCAAAGACTTCGGCTTTAGAAAGGGCTCTAGCTCGTCAGACGCAACTAGCCGATATTACGAGTAGTCTCCGCATTCATCACCGCGGTATCATAGACAGAATGGAACAGTGGGACTACGATCCAAGGGAGTTGGGAGAAATGATTTTCATGAAGCGTGCGGTGCCTGGGAAGACATTCGGCCCAGCCGAGGAAGTTGCTTCCCACGGCCCGGTTCAGGGCACACCGCCAAACTTGGAAAAGGACAAGATGCATCTCAAGGAATTTCTGGAACCTTGGGAACTCTACTCTGTGGCCCCAAAACTATGCGGCGAAGCTAAACGGTTGGAAGATGAAACCAGTCGGCTGGTAAAGTCACATCTCACCATGCCAGTCAGGGCGTTGAAAAACTGGAGTTCGTACAATTTGCTTGATAAGTTTGCAGAGATGGTAATCTCCAAGGCCGACGACGAATACAAGCATGGGCCTGCTCGTGATTTTGAAGGGCATTACCTTCATGTTAACGACCAGCAGTATCCGGCTCTCGACTTTGAGCCTCTTTTCGAAGGGGCAATTGCGGACGCCCAAACGCTTGCAACAACGATGAACAAGATTCGGTCTTTCCCAGAGGTCAAAGATATTATTGGGAAAAGGCGTGATGCTTGGAACACTGTGAACAAGAACAAAGATGCTTTTCTGCGCACTTTGAATGAGACTGTTATCGGCCCTGCCAGAAGTTCAAACTACGATGACCCTCGCCTCGCCGGGGGAACCTGTGACGATTGTAGGCCTCTCAAGGAAAAATACAACTCGCTGGTTGGAGAATGAGAAATATTCGCCCAGTATACTCCAATGAGCTAGAGGACCCTATGCAGACGGGTCCTCAGAGGATTGCTTCCAAGACCCGCAAGGCTCTGGCGTAGTCTTCAGAGTTCGCCGATTCCCTGGCAATTCTAGGGAGGTCGTCTTGCGTTATTCCATAAGCCCGTAAACGCTTCGATAGGCCGAGGGCTCGAACAAGCTCAACGACCCCGACGGACGCTTCCAAAGCAGCCTCCTTCTGGCCCGACCCTTCCAGCTTTCGGCCCTCCGCTCTAGCAATCAGAATGAGCCTTTCAGGACTCCGTGAGGCCTCCAGCCTCATAACCTCAGCAAGGGTCAGACAAGACGTGATGCCATGCGGAATATTCCAGGTCGCACCAATCGTCCTACCAATAGCATGGCTCAGCCCTGTACCGACACTGAGAACCCCCGCGAAGGACATCCAAGCCGCCATCTGGCAAACCAGCCTCTTTCCAAGGTTCGACGGGTCCGCGGAGGATTCTTTCAGGTTTTCAAAAAGCAACCTAATCGCCTCCAGCGCAAGCACATCCACGAACGGCTGATGCTTCGGCGAGTATACCGCTTCAACCGCATGGTCTAAGCTCCGTATTCCAGAGGACGCCCACAGCCAGGCAGGCGTCTGCATTGTCATCTCAGGGTCGAGAAAAACGACACGGGGAACTAGGCGGGGATCCCTGAAGCCTACCTTCCGCCTTGACGCTTCGTCCGTCATGCCTGCTGCATGAGAAAACTCGGCGGCGGACAGGGTCGTCGGAATGGCTATGTGAGAAAGAGCCGACCTCGCGAAATTCTCGGACAGTTCTTTCACGACGATCTTCGTCGCATCAATTGGGCTTCCCCCTCCGAGACTTACGAGTAGGTCAGCATTGGCCTGTTTGGCCTGTCTTGTGGCTTCAAGGATTCCACTCTGGGGAGCGTGCTGCTTGATTCCGGAGAAGATTCCGGCTAGTTTTCTGCCCGAGGAATCTTCCACCTTCTGGCACAGGTCCGTCTGCTCAGAGATGGTTTTTCCAGTAACGAGAAAGGGTCTCTTGGACCCCAGTCGGTTTAGCTCGTCGGAAAGTCTGCCTATCGACCCCTGCCCGAAGTGAACCCTCTCAATAAGCAGGTAAGAATATTCGCCGCTAAGCGTCCCAAGGTCTCGCACAGGAACCAGTCTTTAGCGGGGAACCTGCCTAATGATGTATTAGTGTTGCCTGAAAGTCTCAGACCGCGCGACTGGTCCGCCCCGACAGGCTGGTGATTGTCAGAACATGCCCGTCCGGGTCTGTCAGGTATGCCTCCCTGGTCCCCCAAGAAGTGTCCTTGGGCTTCTGGCTGAAAGGAATACCTTCGCTAGAGAGGCGTTCATACCAACGGTCAACATTGTCCACAAGGAAACTGAACTCGACCCCTCTGGTTTCCACCATGTGCGTGTGCCCGTCGTGAGGTGTGTGCAACCCGATCAATATTCCGCCCGGTGTCTGGATCGAGACATAGTCTCCGTAATCCTTGAGGATCTTGAACCCCAGTGTTCCAGTGTAGAACTCTTTCGCTCTTTCAATATCCTCGACGATCAAGGTTATGTTCCGTAAGAGCGGGCCGGTTACCTCTACTTGAGACAAGACTTGAATCCTCGACCTGGCCTCCTCGTGAATCCTCTTAAGACTGACGGGGCTCTCTGGTATTCTCGATTTGTTCTAATCTGCGTTAGATGGCGGTATTTCGGGACGAGTCTACTTCTTTTCGGGTCCAAGCCAGCTGAACGGATAGTTAGGATCGTCCAGCTTTTCCGCCGCCGCTGTTACTTTCAGGGGCTTTCGGGTCTCAATCATTATCGCAAGCTCGTTCGTGGACTCCTTGCCTAGGCTTGCCTCCAGGGCTCCGGGCTGGGGTCCGTGGTGAACTCCTCTTCGATGGAGGGTGAAGGAGCCCGCCTCGACCCCTCTGCGACTCCCGAATTCACCACTCACATAGTAGAGAATCTCGTCGCTGTCGATGTTACTGTGGGTGTAGGGAGCCGTCACCGCTAGGGGATGGTAGTCCAGCTTTCGTGGCACGAAGGATAAAACATCGAAACCGGGGGCTTCGAAGGTCTGGTGGATGGGTGGAGGCTGGTGAACCCTTCCAGTTATGGGTTCGAAGTCGTGAACGTTGAAGACCCACGGGTAGAGGTAGCCATCCCCACCCACAACGTCGAACGGATGAAATTCGAAGACGTACGACATCAGCGCGTTTTCAATCTTCACTCTGACCTCAAACTCGCCCGACTCGTCATGCGTAACCAGCCCCTCAGGCCTCCTGAAGTCTCGGTCACAGAACGGGGCCAACTCCACAAGCTGGCCGTAATCGTTTCTATAGCGACGGGGGACCTCTATTGGTCCAGCAGACTCTGTTACTAGGAACCGGTTCTCCTTTCCTTCGAGCGTTATCCTGTAGGTTGTTCCACGCGGGACGACGATGAAGTCTCCTTCGCGAAAAGGCAAAAGGCCGAAAACGGATTCGAGGACGCCCTTCCCCTCATGTACGAAGTAGAGCTCGTCCCCCTGCGCGTTTCTAAAGAACCAGTCCATTCCCTTTGTGGGACGAATGGAAGATACGAAAACATCGTCGTTGTAGAATAGAGGCTGCCTGCCGTCGACAGGGTTTCCTCCTTGCTCCAGGTTCTTGGTTCGCACATGGTGGTGCCGATGTATATCCAAGTTCCAGGGGTCAATCTTGAGATCTTTCAGCTTCTTGATATGAGAAACACGGGTGGGAGGATTGTTATGGTAAAGCGGCGAGTATACTCCCGAGAACGCTTCTGTGCCGAATACTTCCTCATGGTAAAGTGAGCCGTCCGGCCTCTTGAGCTGCGTGTGCCGTTTTGGAGGCAAGGTGCCTAGGCGGTAATAGCTGGGCAAGTTCGAGCCCTATTCTTTCCGGCTGTCTATAACTTTGTTTCGCAGGACCCCCAGCCTCTCCACCTCCAGCTCTACCACGTCGCCAGGGGCGAGCCATCTGTGAACTCGGGGTCCCAGTTCCAGAATTGAGCCTGTGCCCACTGTCCCGGACCCGAAAACGTCTCCCGGCTGCAAATGCACGGATTGAGAGGCTCTCGCTATCATCTGTGGGAAGGACCAGTGCATGGCATCCATGTTTCCCCTTGAGAGAGGCTTGCCGTTGACCCTGGCAGTCATTGCGATGTTGTATTTCCCCGGCCTTAGCCTGCGGTCTTCTATCTCATCAGGCGTTACTAGCCAGGGTCCTAGTGAGGTCGCGAAGTCTTTCGCCTTTGCGGGTCCCAGCCCTATTTTCATCTCTTTCTCTTGAATATCCCGGGCACTCCAGTCGTTCATGATAGTGTAGCCAGCGATGTAGGATTCGCCTTCAGATTCTGGGATGTTAGTGCCTGGCCTTCCTATGACGCAGGCGATTTCGAGTTCGAAATCTAGAGCTTTCGTGTAGGATGGAATCGGCACTTCTTCTTCAGGGCCGTAGACCGCGTTCGGGTTGGAGTAGTAGAACGCAGGGAATTCGTACCATTCCGGGGGCATCTGAAGTCCGCGTCTTGCTCTCGCGGCTTTCACGTGAGCTTCGAATGCGTAGAAGTCTCTGATGGACGGGGGTCGTGGAATTGGGGCCCGAATTGTGAAGTCTTCAGCCCTCCTGAAAAATCGGAGGTCTTTGGGTTTGATGTTGTTGAATAAGCGCCAAGAGACGGCTTGAAGGTCGTCAACTAATCTCGGACCTCTGGAGATTACGTCGTGGACTGTCTCGATTTCCCCCGAGAGCTTCCGGATGCTCGGCGGGAGTTTGATGTTGAGCTTTCCGGCTATCTTTGGGAGGTCTTCTACATCTAATAGCCACCCTCCCCACAACAGGCCGGCGCGAGTCTTGCTTCGGGTCTTCTTCTGACTGTAGGTGACCAGTTTCATGCTGAGGGCTAGAGGTTTCCCCGCCTCGCCTGTTCCGCCTCTATGGACTGGAACAGGGCTTTGAAGTTGCCCTTTCCGAAGGACTCGCTGCCCTTTCTCTGTATTAGCTCGAAGAAGAGGGTAGGCCTGTCCTGAAGGGGTTTCGTGAAGATCTGCAACATGTACCCCTTGTCGTCCCGGTCTACGAGAATTCCAAGCCGTCTAAGATCGTCAATACGCTCTGACAAACCTCCGACACGTTTTGGAAGCTCGTCATAGTAGCTGTCCGGCGTGCGGAGGAATTCAATTCCCCTCTCTGCAAGGCGTGAGACTGTAACCACTAGGTCGTCAGTAGAGATTGCCAGGTGCTGAACCCCGGCTCCTTTGAAATAGTCAAGGTATTCCTGAATCTGCGACTTTCGCTTTCCCGCAGCAGGCTCGTTGATCGGGAACTTTACTGTTCCCGATTCGTTGCGCATCACTTTGGAGCGGAGGGCTGAGTATTCGGTGCTGATATCTTTGTCGTCGAAGCTGATGAGCTGCGTGAACCCGAAGACCTTTCCATAGAATTCGGCCCAGTAGTCCATCTTTCCCTCTTCCACATTGGCCACGACATGGTCGACGCGCTTGAGTCCGACCGAGTCTGCTTTCTCCGATAAGGGCCGGTAGCCGGGCGCGAAGGTCCCGTGGTATTCGTGCCTTTCGATGAATGTGTGAATTGTGTCACCATATGCTGCGATGGCCGCCCCTTTCAAAACCCCGTTCTCATCCTTCAGTATCTTGGGAGCCTGAATTCCTCTAGCTCCGCGTTTGACTGCCTCTTTGTAAGTCCACTCCGCATCCTTGACCCTCATCGCTATGTCCGCGACTCCATCTCCATGCGTGATCGCAAATCTGGAGATGGGATGGTCCGGGGAAAGCGCGGAGGTTATGAGAAGATGGACGTCACCTTGCTGCAGGAGATACGAGGTCTTGTCCCTGACACCAGTCTCAGGGCCGCTGTAGGCTACGGGCGTGAAGCCAAATCCGTTCTTGTAGAAATATGCGGCTTGTTTCGCGTTCCCGACGTACAGCTCGACATAGTCTATTCCTTCTATGGGCATCGGGTCAGCTTTCAAATTGGCATCCACCTGCTGCTCAAAGCAACGGGCATTTAATTCATTCTCTCGCAAACGGACAGCTAAGCCAGCTTCCAAGCCAGCAAAAACAGGCCTACGCCACGCGCCATGATTCCTGTCTTCATACCGCTGCAGGAACAGACCGAGTGGCCCGTACGACCGCTATAGTTAGAATCCCCAACAGTCCTAGGAAGAAGGGAGAAGCCCCCGACTGCAAAGTCTGTCCTGTTCGTTCAAAGCGAGAAGTCGTCGAGAAACTCCAAAACCAGCTTCTCAACTTCCCCGGGAGCATCCTCTTGGACAAAGTGCCCGCCCTTCACGGGACGAAGCCTCGAGTCGGGAATCATCTTTGATAGTCTCTCCGCATAGACAGGGCCCGACCGGGCAGTTCCCCACACTAGCAGCGTGGGCACCTTGAGGCTCGGAAGGGATTGTTCGATCTCCCGCATCGGTTTGAAGCTTGGATGAGTCGGCGAGTCCGGAAACATTCTCGGAAAGGCCTGGTAGACTTTCTTCGACTCCTCGTCGGGAAACGGGGCCCAGTACGCTTCCAAGGCCGCTTCCGAAATGTTTTCAGGATGAACTGCTGCCTCTTTGATGATGGAAGGGGTAATTTTCGCCGCCACGTTTGGCGGAATGCGATAATCGGTTGTGAGAAACGTGTTCATCAAAACCAGTCCTGCAATGTTTTGCTGGTTTCGAACCATGTACTGCATGGCGAAGGGTCCCCCCCAGTCGTGCAGGATCAGAACCACGTTTCGTAGGCCCAGTGACTGGATGAAGCTGGAAACTATCCGGGCGTGGTGGGGAAAATCGTGGAGGCTTGGGTGGGGTTTGTCGGATTTCCCGAAACCCATCAGGTCCAACGCCAGGGCTCGGTGGCCCGCTGCGATGGACGGAATGAGCCGCCTCCAGATGTAAGACCAAACGGGGTTTCCGTGAACCATGAGGACCGGGCGGCTGCCATACCCCTCGTCCACATAGTGTATCTCCAGCCCATCGAGGTGGACCCATCGCTCAGGGAAGGGATAACCTTCGAAATAGGGCCAGCCTTGCCGTATCATTCCCAAGTCGCTCTAGAGGTTAGAAGCCGGTTCTCTTTGCTGAGGCGGCGGGGCTGCGAATATAGGAATTCTGTCACCTGCCAACCATCCAGTTGAGAAAACAGTATCTCGGCAAGAGAACGGTAATGAAAGGAATCTAAGGTGGCTCTTGACCCAGTCGACACATCCTCTTCTAAAGACCTAGTAAACCCTTAG
>CAYIBO010000048.1:1899-9109 GCA_964361545.1 uncultured Candidatus Bathyarchaeia archaeon | reverse complement strand
GTGAAGACTGGAGAATTTCCTCGCAGATCGGACAGCGAACCTCGCGTGAGCTCCTGCCCTTCGACAAGCTCCTTTTAGAGACCACAGGCTGTCGCCTCCGCATGGAAAAATGGCGCTAATAAGACGCCTGGCCTAAGACAGAACCTAGGCTTGTATCAAATCGACTATAACTTCCCGGCAAACCCTCTTCTTCCCAGGAATCATGCTTGGATAGGCGCCACCTAACGTGTCCACTCTGCACCGGGACCAACTTTCACAAGGAGGAAGGCAAGATGGACAGCAAGTGGGGCTTCACAGCCCACAAGATCACCCTAATGGTCTGCAACACCTGCATGTTCATAATGTCCTTCTCCAAAGGAAGAACCATCTTTGACTTTGACTAGGAGATAGTTTCCTAGGCCCGCGAATCAGCGAACCCTTCAATCCGTCCCCGTGGAAGAAAGACAATCATTACGACAGACGACGCGAAGATTTCTCGGTACGGCGATCCAATACTGGTCTTGTCACTTCTTCTGGGGCCCGCCACCATACGGGGACTCTTACGTCTACATCGCTCGTTACAGTGGATGATCTAGGGATCGGCAAGAGTCCCCCTGGGGGGATCGAACGACAAGAACGACTTCTCTGCTTTCCATGTGAAAAGGTAATTATGTTATTAGCAACGAGTCACAAGAGCATAGGAGGGACTAGGATTGGTCAGCGAAGCTGAAATTGCGCTTGTCGCGTTCGGAGTCATAGTAGTACTCATAATCCTCGCATCATCGATTAGGATAGTCAGGGAGTATGAGAGAGCCGTATTCTTCCGTTTGGGACGGTTGCTGCCGCAACCTAAAGGCCCTGGCCTCTTCTTCCGCATTCCAATAATAGACAACCTAAAGGTCGTAGACCTTAGGGTCGTCACTTTCGATGTTCCAAGGCAGCGGGCGGTATCGAAGGACAACGTTACCGTCGACGTAGACGCAGTAGTGTATTACCGAGTTCTTGACCCTTTGAAGGCCATCAACGCCGTTGAGAACTATCGTCTCGCAACGAGTCTCCTAGCTCAGACGACGCTCCGAGACGTTCTCGGACAGGTAGAGCTTGATGAACTCTTGTCGAAGCGGGAGGAGCTTGGAAAGAGGCTGACGACAATTCTGGACGCTCATACTGATGCTTGGGGAATCAAAGTAGTGACTGTTGCGATTAGGGATGTGGCGCTGCCTGAGAATATGCAGCGGGCCATCGCGAAACAAGCGGAGGCAGAGAGAGAACGTAGGTCGAGGATAATCATTGCGGATGGTGAGTTTCAGGCCTCGGCTAAGATGACAGAAGCCGCAGCAATGTATGAAAGAACCCCAGTCGCGCTGAAGCTTAGAGAGCTTCAGACCTTGCAAGAAATCGCAAGGGAGAAGAACCTGATCGTAGTCACGACAACCGGGGGCGGGGCCAGCTCCGACCTAGCGACATTGATGGGACTGGTCAAGGGTGCCCAGAAAGATAAGCCCAAGGAATAGTTAGGATGAAAAGTTTGTGGCCAGAAATAGGGTATCAGTTGCGCTAGCAATAGTTGCTCTGTTCTCCCTGATTTCCCTCTGGACAGGCCCGGTTCACGCGCAGGGCCCAAGGGTCTACGTTTCCGAGGTTACGGGTACGATATCCTCTGTGACTGTTGAAGCCGTGAACGAGGCTATTGCCACTGCGAGCGCCACTTCAAGCCCCCTTATCCTCGCGCTAGACACTCCAGGTGGTACTCTCGATGCTACTTTCAGCATAATTGACTCGATCGAAAGGTCTAGCATCCCAGTGATCGGCTATGTCACGCCGGCAGGAGCAAGAGCCTGGTCCGCGGGCACCTTCATTTTAATGTCAACGCATGTTGCCGCAATGGCTCCCCGGACAATAATCGGGTCAGCACAGCCTGTTACTGTGGGTCCGAACGGCGGGGCAACACCAGTCACCGACTCAAAAATCATCAATGCCCTGACCGAATTCATCACCGTCAGGGCTGTAGCACACGGACGAAATGACACTGCAGCCAGAGAGTTCATAACGGCAAAGTTGAATCTAGACGCGAACATGGCCGAAGCGTTCGGAGTAGTGGAATACGTCGCTAACGATACTCAGGAGCTTCTTACATTAATCGATGGGCGAACGGTAGAGGCTGGAGGCCAGCCCTACACACTGACCACTGCGAACGCAGAGCTTATCACGATATCGCCAAGCGTGAGAGTTCTAATCCTGCGGACCTTGGCAGAGCCCGTTCTTGCCTCCATTCTCCTCTTCATAGGACTCTACTGGCTCATCTTCGGAGTCTCATCTCCCGGGCACGGGAGTGAAGTCGGTGGGGCGGTTCTTCTCATAGCAGGGCTAGTCGGACTTGGTGTGCTTGGAGTTAACCTCGGAGGGCTGGTTCTGATAGGGGTTGGTGCCGCACTTTTGATAGCGGAGCTCTATGCCCCTGGCTTTGGTGCTCTAGGAATAGGCGGCTTTATCGCCGTTGTTCTAGGCAGCCTGTTGTTATTCAGCACTGGACCTCTCATCATTGCCCAGCCCGACCTGTTTCTGCTCTTCCTCGTCCTGATCACGGCCCCTGTGGCGTTCGGGGCTTTCTTCCTCTTCGCAGCTTACAAAGTAGTCGAGGTTCGTAGGAGGAAGCCCATGGGATGGAGCATGATAGGCGAACTGGCCGAGGCGGTGGACGACCTAGAGCCGGGAACAGAGGGGTTCGTAATCTACCAGGGTGAGCTTTGGAAAGCGATAGCCAACACGCCCGTAAAGCGGGGTGAGAAGGTGCGCATCACAGCCAAAGAAGGCCCTGTCCTGAGAGTGTCGGCTGGGACTGCTGACCAGCGGGATGTTCCACCTACTGAGAAAGAATTCGGCCCCTCGTCTGAATCCAACAGACCACGGTAGAAGACCGCCGAGGTTCGATGTTGTGAGACTAGTACCGGGGCATGTCGGGCTCAATCTTCTCGGCCCAAGCATCAATGCCCCCTGTCAGGTTCTTGACCTTTCTGAACCCCAATTCCCTAAGGAAGTTGACCGCTGCTTGGCTCCGGGGCCCTTGATGGCAGTGGAGTACGATTTCATCGGAAGTGTTGAGTTCGTTGACCCTGTCCGGCAACGAGTTCAGGGGAATGAGCTTGGACCCTTTGATGTGACAGATCTCATGTTCGTGAGGCTCTCGCACATCGACAAGTAGAACGCTCCCCTCGTCAAGTTTCTTCTTCAAAACCCCAGGCTCGATCTCCCATTCTTCTCCAAGATACTGTTGCTGGTGGCCTATTCCGCAGAACTCTTCATAGTCAATGAGATGGGTCACAGTGGGGTTCGGCCCACATACAGAGCAGTTCGGGTCTTTGCGCAACTTCACCTGACGAGTCTGCATCTTGAAAGCGTCAAACATGAGCAAGCGTCCGATCAGCGGCTCACCCGCACCTAGGATCAGTTTGATGACCTCGGTGGCTTGTATTGTTCCGATGATACCAGGCAGGACCCCCAGGACCCCTCCTTCCGCGCAAGAGGGCACAAGACCCGGCGGTGGAGGCTCGGGGTAGAGGCATCGGTAGCATGGTCCGCGTGTCGCGTCGAAGACTGTTGCTTGGCCGTCGAACCGGAAGATACTTCCGTAAACGTTGGGCTTCTTGAGCAGAACACAGGCATCATTCACCAAGTACCTCGTTGGAAAGTTGTCCGTTCCGTCAACCACCACATCGTAGTCCTTCAGAATCTCAAGGGCGTTCTCTGAGGTCAGACGCGTCTCGTGGGGGATAACCCTCACGTTGGGGTTGACCGCTCCCAGACGCTCTGTGGCGGCCTGAAGTTTCGGCCGGCCCACGTCTTTGCTGGAGTATACGACCTGGCGTTGGAGGTTCGAGTGCTCCACAACGTCAAAGTCAACTATGCCGATGGTGCCAACCCCTCCAGCTGCCAAATAGAGGGCTGCAGGAGATCCCAGCCCTCCCGCTCCGACTAGTAGGACTTTGGCCTGTTTGAGTTTTCCCTGGCCTCGAAGCCCCACTTCTGGCATTATGAGGTGTCGGCCGTACCGTCTGAACTCTTCCTGTGAGAAACTGGGTCCTTCCTCTTCGCCAGAATATCCTCCTCCGGCGATGGATGGAACAATGATCACGGTATCGCCGTTCTTGACCGGCGTTTCCTGTTCCTTGAGGTAGCGTATGTCTTCCTCGTTGACGTAGACATTGACAAAGTTGCGAAGCTTGCCCTCGTCCGTTAGGAGATACCGTCTAAGAGGCTTGTAGCGAGTTACTAGCTCGCCTATGAGTTGACCTATCGTCTGGCCTTCCAGTTCTAGATGGTCCTTGTTCTCAGTGTACTGACGAAGAGGTGTCGGGATTAGGACCTTAATCGGCATCTGGCTGGTTCATCCTTCGGATAGGTTTATGACGTATGTTATGTTGTGGGCCTGTCCGCTATATAAAACTCGGGAGAAAAGAGTTCCAAAGCGGGTCGCGGATCAGTGAGAGCTGACGACATTCTAGCAAAGATCGGCGACACTCCTCTTCTACGACTTCGACGCATCAAACCGTCAAGCTCCAGCGTCGAAATTTATGCCAAGGCTGAATGGTTCAACCCCAGTGGTTCCGTCAAGGATAGAGCAATCTACCGAATAATCCGGGAAGGCGAAAAATTCGGCGAACTGACGAAGAAAAAGACAATCCTAGACGCGACCTCGGGCAACGCCGGCATCTCATACGCCATGATAGGAGCCGCACTGGGCTACAAAGTGCACCTGACACTTCCCCTGAACGCCAACATAGAACGGAAAAGAACCCTCCAAGCGCTGGGCGCAAGGCTCACATTGACCAATCCCCTTGAGGGCTCTGACGGTGCCATTCTAAAAGCTCGGGAACTATCAGAGAAGAACCCAGACACGTACTTCTACGGAGACCAGTACAACAACCCCGCCAACTGGCGAGCACACTACGAAACCACCGGTCTAGAAATCATCAAGCAGACCGATGGCAAGATCACCCACTTCGTAAGTGGAACAGGAACAGGCGGAACAATCATGGGAGCGGGACGAAAACTGAAAGAGTACAGCTCCCAGATCAAGGTCACAGCCGTCGAGCCGGACTCACCGTTGCACGGGATTGAGGGTTTGAAGCACATGTCCTCATCCATCGTCCCAGGCATTTACGACCAGAAATTCGCGGATAACACAATTCAAGTGGCCACTGAAGCAGCTCAGAAAATGGTAATACGACTGGCCCGGGAAGAAGGACTGCTGGTGGGCCCATCGTCGGGAGCAGCCATCGTGGGTGCACTCAGGCTTGCAGCGAAACTGCAAAAGGGCTTGCTTGTCGCGATCCTTCCTGACGGTGCTGAGAAGTACCTGAGCGAGAGGTTCTGGGAAGAATTCGCGCATTGACGTTTAAGATCTCCAAGACTTTGCTGAGGAAGATGGAAGAGCACGCCCTACGCAGCTTTCCAGAGGAATGTTGCGGCTTTCTGGTCGGGATCATGGAGGAGGCAAAAGAGGTTTCGGAGATCATCGAGAGCAAGAACACTGTCTCTACAATGAGGGAACGAAGGTACACGGTAGACCCTCTGCAGTTTTTGAGAGTCGAGAAGGACCTGTACGGGTCGAGGAGGGAGATTCTGGGGTTCTACCACTCCCATCCCAACGCCCCCGCAAGACCCTCCCAATACGACCTAGAACACGCGTGGCCCGTCTACTCGTATCTCATAATTTCGTTGTCGGAACAAAGGACCCTTGACGTAGCCAGCTGGACCCTAGCCGAAGGCGACAAGGAGTTCAGGAGAGAAAACCTCGTAATAGTCTCCTGACACGCTGGCATACCAATAGTCAGAGAATGTGATAAGTTCTTTAATCGAAGGATTCTCGAAACTGAAGCCATGGCATCGCGGACAAGCATCCTCAACCGTCTCAAGAATATCCGGGTCCTGCTGGTTCTGGCACTAGTGGTGGTCTATGCCGGGGCAGCAGCCTACTATGTAATGAGCGATACGTCCGTCCGCGGCCTCACAGTGAAGATGTTCTCTCTCTCCAGGTTCTGCACTGAGGATTCAGGCATCGCGGACAGGATCGTAACCTACAATGTTGCTGGCTCGGTTTGGAGCAGCCACTCGCTTCGAACCTCCATAAGCAATTTGAAGTTCACTCTCGCTGTTGACGGCGTGAGGATGGAAACTGTGAACGGCGAGAATGTTTCTTTCGACCCTGGCAACGGATCTTCGTTCCTTCTCGCTTTCAAAGATCCCAGCGTTGACCCACGGTCCTTATCCTCCTCTCCAAAGGTAGTGTTGAGTTTGACAGCAAGGGTGTCTGCTGGTTTCGCGAGTTCGACCCTCACCCGGTCAGACAGTCTTCTGCAAGACTTTGGGACAACGACCTGTTAGGGGCAATTCGAAGTATCTGAGAGCTCCAGCGGACGGAATCCTGCCGGCCCTCTTGGCGGAGCTCAGCTAGGAGGGACCATCGGAGGAGTCTAAGGGCCGTTTCGCCGAGGCGGCGAGGCCCGTGATTAGGTTCCAAGCGCTAGTTATCGATGCAAAACACGTCTAGAAACGCCTCCCGGGACGCCTAGCGGAACGCTTTTCTTCTCATCAATACACCACTGGGACCATGCCGAAGTCTACTGGAATACCCAAGTCCGTCCTCGCCGACATGAACCGCCTCAAGACACGGCTCACGTCTCTAGAGAAGAACCACAGCTCGCTGACGAAGGAGTTCAAGACCACCATGAAAGCCCACACGGATATGATGAGGAAACACGAGCAGACAATGGCGCAGCTGGGAAAGAAGTCAGCAAAGAAAGTGAAGCGAAAGCCGAGCGCCTACAACCTCTTCCTCAAGGACAAGATGTCCCAGGGCATGAGCATGGTCGAAGCGGTCAAAGCATGGAAGGAAAAGGGAAGCGGAACGTCTTCCTCCATGCGACAGCCCAGCCAAGAATGGCAACAGCCAACCCAGCAGTACTAGGTACATGAACCACTGAGGACACACCAAGGGTCATAGCCGCCATCCCAACAAATCCCCAACTTTCTTTCTTTTCAAGTAGTGCTGGCCATCTTCGCCCGCACCAGCTAGCAACTGGACAACATCTGCGTGTCCGGGATCTGAATACTTGAAGGAAACAGGAGACGACCTAGACGTGTCTACGTGTCAGCTTCTCGTGTCGCGTCCCAAGGTCTATAGCCTAGTCTCTCACCGCGTCGTGCTCACACGAGAGGAGGTGTATTAGGC
>CAYIBO010000048.1:0-1889 GCA_964361545.1 uncultured Candidatus Bathyarchaeia archaeon | reverse complement strand
TCAAGTAGTGGTGGCCATCTTCGCCCGCGCCGGCTAGCAGCTGGGCAACCTCTGCGGGCCAATCAGAATCTGAATCCTTGAAGGAAACAGGAGACGAGCTGTCTACTTGTCGGCTTCTCAAATCGCGTCCGAAGGTCTATAGCCTAGTCTCTCACCGCGGCGTGCTCACACGAGAGGAGGTGTATTAGGCCGATGAGTCGAAGCTCGTATGGTAGTCCTCGAACAATGTATAAGGTAACCTGTTCGGAGTGTGGAAAGGAGACTGAAGTTCCCTTCCAGCCGACAGAAGGAAGACCCGTATACTGTAGGGATTGCTACCAGAAACATAGAAGGTACTAGAAGTTCCTTAGGGAGACGACAGGACGCTCCCACTCTTTTCTCTTTCTTGTATTTCTTTGACATTTGGCAAGTTTGCGAGGCCTCTCGTTGCTAGAATTATCCGTTGCCTGTTTAGGGAGCCATTGGGGCTGACATGGACATAGTTGCAAAGGGGCCCGCGGACATAGAGAGAGCATACGACAGCTACTACTCTAGAATGGCGGAGCATTTTATCGAACAGCTAGGAACCACGCACATTGACCTTATTCTGGAGGCTGGCTGCGGCAGGGGCCAGCTGACCGTCCCTCTGCTCAGGAGACTCCCGAAAAAGGTGCGCATGATGGCAGTGGACTCTTCCACGGGACCATACGCTGGATGGCTGGATGACCTAGTCTCGAAGTTGCGGACGGCGGGGTTGGAGAGCCGTGTTCAGATTCTGGAAGCAGACGCGAGGAGAATGGGAGAAGTTGAAGACAAGAGCGTTGATGTTGTTGTCTCGAACGAACTGCTATGTGACCTCATCCCAGAGGCTCAGCTGGAGATGACCATGCGAGAGTTCTTTCGAATCCTGCGCACAGGCGGAACCATGGTTCATGGCGAATGGTCATCGTACACGGAAAACAGTTCGCAATCCTTCCTGGTAAAGCACTGGCCCACCTGGACCCCGGACCAGCTCCATTTCATGATGGGAAAAAACGGATTCCGCAATTTCAGCGTTACATACTTCGATACCACAATCAGATTCGGCCATAGAGCGGCGCTGGAGGAACTACGAAGCTGGGGAGCACCCCGGGGTTTCTTTAGGCAGAATGAGAAATGGGTGAGGCGTTACGGGATTCGACTACCGTTTGAGCATATAATTCGTTGCGAAAAAGGTAGCTAGTTCCTCCTCGGCCTTTGAAGGGACGAGCTGGGCGAGGGAGATCCCGCGGAGCGGGTCGAGCCGGAGACCGTCGCTGAGGGCGAAGGAAGTTCAGGCCCAGCCGTCGACGGTGAAAGTTCTACAGAATCAGACTATGCTCAAAAACATCTGCTCGTTAGGACGGCCTAGCCGAAAACGTCTCTCTTCACGCATGAAAAACACTTGTAGGTTGTCTCTGTTTTCCATCTTCCCGCGCCATCGAGAACTAGTTTATCCTGGGCATTGACTTCACTGTCGTCGAAACTCTCGCCGCAACGCTCACAGATGTGGTTCATGTGGCGATGGTCGTAGTTCGCTACACATAAACAATCCCTGTGTTGAGGATGCTCCATTACATCGTCCGAGAAGTTGCTCGAGAATTCAATGCTCAGTCTCGGTTCCCTTGGCGCCGGGGGTAGGCGGGACGACTCAGATTCGGAGCCCCCTTATGGGAAAGCCCAAGGGCGGCTTCAGACATGAAAGGCCATTGGCAAATAGAGTCTGTTCTCACAGGGCCGGTTTCTCTAGAACCGCGTCAACCAGCTGTTCACCTTCTCCCGCACCGATATGATTCGTACAGTGGTTGAGCAGTTCCCACCAAACTCTGAACCGTGCTCCACAAGCTTGCAGCCGAGCTGAGAAAGTGAACCGACCTTTCCGCTATGATACT
>CAYIBO010000047.1:0-9389 GCA_964361545.1 uncultured Candidatus Bathyarchaeia archaeon | reverse complement strand
GACCCGTCGTCGCGAGTAACATCCTCCGTCCCAATATCCACCGACCGGACCTGTACATTTTTGAAGAAGGCTCTACGAAGCATCTCCACAGTATCAATGGCCTTCGTGATCGACTGCCCACGTGCCCGGACTAGAACCTCCGGGACCCCGGTGTTGAACAGCGTCACACAAGCAACGACGTAGTTCATGGTCGGCTTCTTGCCGATCCGTACCATGTTCGGGGCTGCTTCTTCCTCGTCCTCGAAGCCGTCCTGCACGTCTTCTACAGTGTTTTCCAGAGTCTTCACCGTAGGGTAGTCAATACAATCGTTCGATGACCTGCAAGATTAACCTTGCCTGACCCCAGCCTCTCTGAGATATGAAGATGGACCCGGAGCACATAATACGTATGTCATGTCTCCGCAACGGGTGCTGTCCAGACTCCTCCTTTAAATGCAGACATGGCAACACCGCCTCGACCCGAGACCAACCGTCCCGAATAGAGCACCATGTCCTCCGCAAGCCCCACAGTCTTCCACATGCTGGAACGACTAGTGGGCAAGAAGATCCTCACCACCATCAGCCGAGACTTTGGCTACGAGGGCCGGCTAGCCGTGGTATCCCACCAACCGCCGGGAATATGGCTGACAGACTCGGAAGCAGTAATCCTACGATCCACTGTTGTGAGTCCTATTCCGCAGGTCGTAAATAGAGAGCCCAAGGGGGATATCTTCCTACATCTGGACGCGATTCAGAGACTGGAGACGATTCCTGAGGCGAAGTCGAAACGCGAGACGACCGGATAGGATGGCTGAACGGGCTAGTCGTCGGAACCCCCAGCGTAACAGCCGTCATCGACCCTACCCGTACCAGCAAAATACCACAATCCGCAAGGGTCCTAGTTTCACATGCACACGCTGACCATACCCGAGGATTCAGACACAAGGGTCTCAAACAGTCCACCAGCGAGACACGGGACATTCACGAAGCCCTCAACGATAATCAAATCGCGAACTTCATCTCGCTAGAACTGGACCACAAGATCGTCTTCGACGACCTAGAGATCAGAGCGCTCAACGCCGGTCACATGCTCGGCTCGGCCCAGTTCCTCATCCAAACACCCTCCAACACCATCCTCTACACCGGCGACATAAACTGCATCGACACCCTCACCACCGAAGCAGCACAACCAGAACGATGCGACGTGCTCGTCATCGAAGCCACCTACGGGTCCCCCTTCTACAAATTCCCGCCACGCGAACTGGTCTACTCGAACATTGTAGAATGGGCCCTCGACACTATCAAACACGGAAGCATACCCTGCCTACACGTCTACGCAGCCGGCAAAGCCCAGGAGATCGTACGGCTGTTCAACGTGTACACCCGCCTCCCAGTCATAGTCAACCCCTTACTTGATGGCGTAAACGACGCCTATCGTAGCAGAGGCCACAAACTACACTGGCACCCCTCCAACTCCAGGGAGGGTCGACAGATCCTAGACAAGGACCCCTGCGTCTACGTCACAACACCCAGCGACAAACACCACCTCGCCCGCCGCCACGCAAGAGCCTACGCAACAGGCTGGGCCCTCTCACTAAAGCGACGAACAACAGCCTTCCCCCTAAGCAGCCACGCAGACTTCCACCAGCTCGTCAACTTCATCAAAGCGTGCAACCCCCGGAAGGTCTACATTTTCACAGGCTTCGCAGACGAACTGAAACGCTCCCTCAGAACACGGCTGGGACTAGAAGCCAGAGTCGTCCCGTCGTACATGCAGAAAACACTGTCAGAAGACTACTAACCTGTGTGGATCGAGAATCTTCTAGAGCATTATGCGACCGAAAGGAAACGAGAAAGGTTCGTGGCTAGGCCTGCAGTGGAAGCAGGAAGTAGGCCATAAGGGCCAGAGTCACAAGAACGATTCCGGAAATGACAACCAGCTGAGGGCTAAGCTTAACGCCTGGAGTATCCTCTTCAAAGAAGCGCAGCAATCCCGCGCTGGCTGCGGGCATGGGCGCTTCAGTCTTGCGTCTCTTCTCCCGCTGACCCAAACCTCGTCACTTGCAGTTGACTCGCTGCCAAGGCCCCGTAATAAGGATACCGTGATTAGCGAAGGTGAACGTACTCGTAGGGGTCCCGGCCGGACTCGAAAGCATAGTGGACGCGGTTGAAGCCCTTCCGGAACTCGGCCACGTCCTTCGCGACCTTTCGGGAATCTTCGCCTTTAACCACGACACGAGTCATCAGCTCCGCAACCTCCTCCATGTCAGACTCCTTCATCCCGAGCCGGGTCACTTCAGATACTCCACATCTAATCCCGCCAGGAGCCTCGAAATGCCTGCCCATTTTGATATCATAAGGCAGAAGGTTGCGGTTGAGTATGATATTCGCGTCCTCCAACTTCTTCTCGATAACCTTTCCATCACCGTACTTTGTGATGTCAGCCACCAGAACATGGGACTTGGTGAACCCCTTCTTCTCGCCGAGAACTTGGAACTCTCGCTGGTTCAGTGCCTGAGCCAAGGCCTTGGCGTTCTTGACGATCTGGGACGCGTACTCTCTGCCGAAGGCCATCATCTCGGCAAACATCACAGCCTTCCCGGCCAGGTGGTGTAGGTGGTGGTTGCTTACGTTTCCCGGGAAGGTAGCCCGTTTGATCGCGTCCCCATTCTCCGACTTGGAAAGGATCAGGCCTCCTTGGGGTCCGGGAAGGGTCTTGTGGGTGCTCGCGGTCATGGCATCTGCACCCTCGTGCATGGGGTCTTGGAACTGTCCACCTGCTACCAGACCCGCAACATGGGCAGCGTCAAAGCAGACCTTTGCGCCATGATCATGAAAGACAGACGCAAGCTCGCTAACGGGGTGTGGAAATGGTAAAACTGAACCCCCCAGCATTGCGAGTGTGGGCTTCTTTCCCTCTGCCACGAGCTTCTTGACCTTCTTCTCAGTAGCGTCAACGTCAATGTTCATCTCTTCAGTGTCGAACGGGAAATACTCCACATTCAAACCGCGGACAGAGCCGGCTGTTCCTCCGAATTCCTTTTTCCCCATGCTGATGTGCCCACCTGCAGGAATTGCCAATGCCATCATGGTGTCGCCCGGATTCGTGAAGGTAGTATACGCGACAAGGTTGGCGCAGACCCCTGAGATGGGACGCACGTCTGCAAACTCAACCCGGAACAGCTCCTTGGCCAGGTCGATGCACAATTGCTCAACTTGGTCGATGAACTTGCAGCCAGCGTAGACCCTCTCCCCCGTCCAGCCCTCAGCGTAGCGGTTCCCGAAATCCGAGAGAATGGCCTCTCGAACAGCCGGGCTGGGAATGTTCTCGCTGGCAATCAAAGGAAGAGAATTCGCGAACCAGTCCTGGTGAGCTTCCAGCAGCTGAAAGACTTGGTTGTAGGCACCTCTAGGCTCCATGACAAACACTCCAACGGTCCAACTGCCTAGTCCCTGTTTAACATTTGGCAGAGTGGAAGGCTCAGCTTTTTCTACCCTAGATGAGAACGCCCCCGTTCCTGTCATGATCGACCTCGAACGAATACGTTCGGACTTAGAGGAGTTCACCACCGAGATCGACCGAGAGTACTACCTCAATGGAGCTGGACTGAAGGACAAGCTGGAATCGTCCCGGATTTACCGCAAGTTCGCGCACCTGTTCAATCGGGATACCATCGACCAAGTGTACGAGTATGGAAAGACGGTGAAGGGCGAAGATGAAAGGCGTCTTCGCTACCTCAGGGCGTTTCTCGTCAATGACTACATGGAAAACCGGGTCAAAGAACTATCAGACAAGTTCCTGACCGAAGAGTCAGGGGCCACCGTTGGCGTAGAGGGAGAGACCATGTCATTCCGACAGTCTGCAATAGCGATGGCTAACGAGCCGGACGGGACTAGGAGAAGCTCGATTTTCGATGCTAGGAACAAGGTCATCGAAGGGCTGAACCCGATTCTTGAGGAACGAGTTCAAACCCTTCATGGAACAGCTCGAGAGTTAGGATTTGCAAACTATGCAGCTCTCTATGAGGACATCAAGGGTATCAACCTAATTGACCTTGAATCTATTCTCAGGCCCTTCCTGCAGAAAACCCAGAACCTTTACACTGCAAGAATGGGCGAACTCATCCGGGAAAAGATCGGCATTTCACTCATCGAGGCTGAGAAACATGACACGGGATTTGCGTTTCGAGCAGGAGAGTTTGACCGCTATTTCAGGAAAGAGGACACGGTCAGGACCCTAATCCAGACGCTGGCTGGCATGGGCATCGACCTCAACGCGCAGAAGAACATCCAACTAGACATCGAGGAACGGCCCAGAAAGTCACCCCGCGCCTTCGTCGCCCCTATTCGAATACCGGGAGACATCAAGCTGGTAATCATGCCAAGAGGCGGCCATGATGACTACGCCACGCTCTTCCACGAAGCCGGCCACGCACAGCATCTGGGGACCACGAGAGCAGACCTGCCAGTGGAATACCGGTATCTTGGAGACAAGTCTCTCACTGAAGGCTTCGCCTTCCTAATGGAATATCTTGTGACAAACAGCCACTGGCTTAGAAAGTTCACTGAAATGCAGGACCCAGACGACTTTCTCCGGTTTGTCTACCTCTACAAGCTCTACTTCCTTCGACGGTATGCGGCAAAACTATCCTACGAGCTGGTGTTACACAAGAAGGGACTCGAAGAAGCATCTGACAAGTACAAGGAAACTTTGGAATCGTCCCTCGTGTTCAGACACCCCGGCTCGCACTATCTCACCGACCTAGACGACGGCTTCTACTGCGCAAACTACCTGCGAGCTTGGATATTCGAAGCCCAGATCAGAAAGGTCCTAGTCCAGAACTTTGGCGAGAACTGGTTTGAGAAGCGAGGAGCGGGCATTCAGCTGCAGAAGTGGTGGTCTATGGGACAGAAGTACCGGGTGGAGGAGGTGCTGAGGGACCTTGGCTACAAGGGCCTTGACCTCGCACCCCTCGTAGAAGAAATCAATAGCAATCTGAAGTAATCTATTTCTTCATTAAATCCGCTTGAACAGTTTGTTCAAAACCGTTGGGTTAAGTCAAGCCCCGCATGACACGTATCGCAAAGGCAAGCACCCATGGCACTCCCCAAGCTCCTACAAGCACTGCTGATACTCTCACTGGTTCCCGCTACCGCCTATGCAGTTGTAGCATCCTCACATCCATCAAACCACACACCAGCCTCAATGGGACTCGCAACGCTTTCCATCGTGGCTGAGGAGGGAAACGCCACAGCTATCGGCCATATGGTCAATACTGGCGATATCACGACACCCGTACCCAATCCACCAAGTACTCCAGCGAGGCCCCCAGTCGTCGGCGATACTGAGATGAAGCCGTCTGCTCCAGAAAAGTCCGATGCCTCGGTCTCCATCAGTGCCACCGTCATACAGAAGAACAGCTCAGCAGTCATCGCCTACAACGTGACAGGTGGCTCACTGACCATCGCCGGGACACCCTACCAGATCGTAAACGGAACTGGAATCTTCAACCAGCACAGCCTAGTCGTGGTCCTACACGCCACAGTCACCATGGACGATTGGACGGGAATACTAGTCCTGTTTGGACACACAGACGAAGCCCTCTCAGACTCCGGAAGTGTTTCAGTAACCTTCGACATGCCTCAGAGCAAGCTGGCCTCCAAGTTCTTCCTAGAGCTGAAAGGCACACTGCCCCTCAGCTAAGAGCGCACAATCCCCTTTCTCTTTTTTCGACCGACTCGCAGCCCTGGCTCTATCTACGACCTGGACTGTTTACGAAACTGGTTCCACCACTGAGGATTTGAGCTAGCGTACTCCACAAACTTCGTCAGCAGTTCAAGGGTCCCCGAGCCAATGTAGTGCTCCAGACCCTCAGTGTCCTTCTGAGCAACCGCCTCGTCCACTCCAAACAGCTTCAGAAAATCCACAAGGAGCACGTGCCGTTGTCCCAGTCCAACAGCCATATTCCGGCCCTTCTCTGTCAGAACAATGCCTCCGTACTTCTGGTGGACTATCAGCTGCTCCTCGTGCAACCTCTCAAGCATACCCGTGACAGTCGGTGGAGTCACATGCAGATAGTTTGCAATGTCGACGGGTTTCGCGTACCCTTTTTCCCGTATCAGTTCGTAGATGATTTCCACATAGTCCTCTTTGCGGGGTGTCTGCTTTCTACGGGACGGTTTGTGCGCGTGAGCCAGCTTTGCAAGCTGACTCTTTCCACCCCGGGACCTTGGCATGATGTTGAGTGTGCCGTGAGGGTCTCGGCCCGTTCTTAAGCAATTCTTAGAGATGTATCTTCAAGCCGAACGTGTCACGAAGTTTTCGAAGAATCGGCTCCAGGGGTCCAGGCTCCAAGCTCACCGCCAGTATCTGGTTGTTGAGGGGGAAGAAGACCAGGTCCACCTTCTCATACTGTATGGAGATATGGCTCACGGGTCCGCACTGCCTCTCAAGCTGGGATAAAATGTCCAAGATCAGCGGCGGAACGCTCCCCATGAACTTGCGATCATACTCTTCCGGTGTGAGGCTGTGAACGCTGGACCTCATCCGAGACTCCACCAGCTTATGGTTCCGGTCCAGGACCGCTACGTAGCGGACCCTCGTGTCGAGGGCAAAGAGCTCATCAGCGAGACGGCTGGAGGGCTTGCTCAAACCCGAATCGACTCACCTTGCAACCACTAAAAGAAATGCTTTCGCATCCCGGCGAAACAGGCTAATTGCTACAGCTATGTTCTTGGAAGCAAGAGTCGCACAGCTTCACACCGCATCTCGAACAGAGATGGTAGTTCTCCGGACAGGTCTTGCACATGCCTCGTCCACACGCTTCGCAAGCCACAATCTCATGGCGGGGACCCGGCTCCCTCTCAACGGCCATAGCAGCTCTTCAAGCCAATAGCTATTTTATCCCCGCATCTCATCACCATTCATAGAGGGACATCCGGGATGCCGGTACAACTTGTCAGCTACGAGCCAGACCTAGAAAGAGTCTGTGCAGCTGCAATGCGCTCATGCTACTCGCCTCACCCCGGCTACGAGCTCTTCACCTACACAGGAATGGACAAGGTTCTGGAAGGTGAGAAGTTTTTCGACCAAGAGCGAGTGGCGGGCCTCTTGAAACGTGCTCTCGAACTCGGCCATTATGACATCCTTGAGCATAACAGCATCACGTGGCTAGCAGAGGCAGAAGAGTCTGAGATTCTATCCCTCCTCAATTCGTCAAAGTTCTTTGAGACCAGCCGGATAGACGAGAAACGCTGGCTCATCACCACAAACCTTCGCGTGCTCGTGGAAATCGCACGGGGAAACGATCACTCACCTCTGACCAAAGAACTAGTGGCCACCCTTAACGTCGCGGCCCCGAACATAGCAGCGGCGTTAGCCACACCATCCGTCAAACAATAGAGGCTCGAGTCATGACAAAATCCATACTTTTCAGCTACACGAACTATCCGAGTCTGATATCTCGACTTGAACAAGAAGGCGTGAAGGTTGGCAGAACCGACCTGCTCCGCCACGGGAGCTTCACCTTCGACCTGCAAGGAGTTAGCCGAGCTGCAAGCCATCAGATTGTCAGACATAGAGTAGCCTCGTTTTCTCAGCAAAGTCAAAGATACGTAAAGATAACAAGGAGCTACGGATATCTCAAACCACCCGGCATTCCAGAAGATTTGCGGGTTCCGGTGGAATTCCAAGGCCAGAAAATAGAGCTGAGCTTCGCTGACGTGATGGATCTCACACGGCAGGCAGAAGAAGGGCTTGTGGCAAAGGGAATCAAGGCAGAGGATAGCAGATACCTTCGGCCCAATGCCGCGACTACGAACATTGTGATGAGCATGAGTCCTCGCCAGCTGATACACTTCTTTAACCTCCGCTGCGCTCCAGACGCCCAGTGGGAAATTCGAGACTTAGCCTGGGCCATGTACACCTCTGTGCGGCTCGTAGCACCGCAGGTCTTCGATACTCTCCCCGCGGCTGAAGGCAGCGACTACATTAGGAAACGCGTCTCACTAGTAGAGGAGATTGTGCAGAGACATACTGGGGGATTCCAGAAGACCCCGCCGGGAGAACTATTCCAGTTGGACCTTCAACCATCATTGGACTTGGTTCATCCTGTGGAAACTTTCGTAAGACGCTGCTAGGACCCGGGAAAAACCAATTTCCGTCTAGTCGTTCTTTCCCCAGATTTTCTTCTCGCTTATGACGAACCTGACAGCAAACGTCAGGAAGATCGCATCTAGGTTCGACCAGAACCAGTGTACGTTCAGGAGGCTCGTCAAGCCCCAGAGCAACGGAAGCCTGAGGACGAGGTCGGCCGAAGATACCAAGTTGAAGAGGAGCATTCTGTGGAGGAAGCTGCTACTGTTCCGGGCCCGAAACACCAAGACCTCGTTGAGTAGAAAGTTGACGAATACTGCAACCTGGCTGCTCACGACCGCGTTGAACAGAAGAAAGGACAGCCCGCTAAAGGTGGTGAGGATGAAGAGAACGTATTGGTTGAGGAATAGTCCGAGACCGCCCACAAATCCGAACTTGAAAAGTAGCCATGCGACGGATCCGCCTTTCTTGGGCCTGTAACCCGAAGGGTACATCCCGAAGCCTGAGGAGAACCGTGCATCCTTCAATGCGGCAGTATACAATTTCGCCTGTGAGATCTGCCGCGCCGCTACGACCTCAGCAAGAGGATTGCGTAGACGGTCTTCTCCTGACAAAATAGCCGGACAATTGTAACTAGAGGGCTTTCTCGTCCATATAACCGATACCCTCCCAGCCGAGCATCGTGCAGAAGCTCGCGTGGACGACGAAATCTAATCCGACGTTAGCTGCTGACATTTATTCTACTACTCTTCGAAAATCCTCCCGGACGCCGCAACAGACCTTCTCGGATAACGCAAGTTGGGAACGCTCTCGCAGAGTTACACTTGACGATGGCCAGCAAACCGTTCCTGCTGGGAGAGTCTTACACCTGACAGCAGTGTCGCGGTGTCCGGTGCGTCTAGACTGCTCGGAGAGAATTGTTTGAACAACGACCTTATTTATACCGTAAGTCATACATTCAATCGTATTATCCGCGTGGTCTAATGTCGGACAGGCGGTTTGTCCAAGGGTCCGGTACAAACGTCTTCAACGGTAACGAACTCATAGTCAAGGGTGCCCTCGAAAGCGCTGTAGGCCTCATCGCCGGATATCCAGGCTCTCCCGTTGCAGAAGTCTTCACAATAATCGAAGAGAACGCCGACATTCTACGGGAACACGGACTCTGGGGCGAAATGACCAACGACGAGTCCCAAGGAGCAGCAGCCCTCAACGGAGCCCTTGACGTTGGAGTAAACGCTGTGGCGGTCATGAAGAGCGTCGGGCTGAACGTGGCAGCAGACCCAATCAACATCATCAACTACCAAGACAAATACGG
>CAYIBO010000046.1:8844-9513 GCA_964361545.1 uncultured Candidatus Bathyarchaeia archaeon | reverse complement strand
GGCCTCCTGCTTCCAAGACGGGATGAGGAGGAGATTGTCTCCGGAGATGGAGAGCCTGTCCCCGGGGGATTGTACGAATTCGCCGTTGCCGACTTCCACGCCTACCGCGGTGACTTCGTCTCTGAGGTTGGCGGATATGCCGACTATTTTGCCGTATGCTCTTCCGTAGGGGACCTGGAGGGGTCTGCCGAGGAACCGCCGGATTTGCTCTAACGTTAAAACCATAATCATTATTCTCCAAAAAAAGGGTTGTTGGAGTTACGCTCCTACTTTGGAATCATCTGCTCAGTGGGATGTTCGAAGGCTGCTGTGGGGGAGGGTAACTCCGGGAACTTCTCGCGCATCCTCTGCTCTGCAATAGTGTTGGCTTCGGAGAGGATCTTCTGAGACTCAGCGCCAGACGCTTCCAGGTCATAGCCTTGGCCTGTGGCTTCTCCGACTTCCATGACTACGCCGTTGAGAGCTTCGGAGATTTCTCCCAGCTCGTAGCCGACTTCGGGTATGACGCCTGAGAGCTGGTTCTTGATGGCTTGGACAACGTCTTTGATAGATTCTCCACTATCTAGAAAGAATTCCTCACTCTTTGTGTACACAATAATGTTCGCTCCTTCAAAGCTGCAACTGCTTACGCGCGCTTTTTCCGGTAGGTTTTTCAATACTTCGTTGAGG
>CAYIBO010000046.1:0-8834 GCA_964361545.1 uncultured Candidatus Bathyarchaeia archaeon | reverse complement strand
TGAGGGCTGCTACGTCGCCGAACTCCTGGATTGTCTCAAGTCGTAGGATTACTTGTTCAATGGCGAGCTCGCTGCGGAGGGTGATCTTGGCCATTTTTCGGATCTCCGCGATCTCGTTGGCGTACATTGTGGCTCTGGCGTTGTCCTTGGTAGCTGTTGCCTGGACGCATTTGTCGAACAGTGCTTTGTCGTGCTGTTGCGTTTTGAGGTTGGCTCCTTCGAGCCTGTTCTGGTTGACTTTGAGACGGTAGACGCATTGTGCAATTCTTTCCTTCAACGGTTCCTGGTGGTGAAGGTGCTCTCCGAGTTTGGAGAGCAGAGGTGACTTTTGTTCCCTATCCCAGTTCTTCAAGGACTTGAATGACATTTCGGGATTTCTTCCTCTTGGAAGTCCGTTAGCCTCGGCCTATCGCCAAGTGGGTTCTTGTAACGCAACGTGTAGATTTCACGTGTCGGATGATTCCGGAATTCTAGAGAAGCAATGTGGTATGGGCTCCCCACAGGTATTTGCCCGGACTGTTGTGGGGTCCACAGAACCGTTTTGGTTTATATACGGAGCAGGTCGGGCCCGCCAATACTACGTTTTCGCAATGAATAGTTTAGCACTAAGAGTGAAACTTTGGAGAAACGTGGGCTAGTCATTGACAGTATTGTTTGTACTATTTTCCGGAAATTGAGGTTGTGAGGCCGGTTTTTGGCGCGTTTTCGGCGTCCAACGCTTTTACCATTTTACCTAACCTATGTCGATTCCCACAGGTGAAAAAATGGGACTAAACAACCTAACACTCGAGAAATTGATCAGCGAAATCAACGGCTACAAGGAGAAGATGCGCGCCATACACGAGGACTACGGACGAGCCTCCCAAGACCTCCAAGACCGCATAAACGTTCTGGGCTACAACCTCAACGAGCACCTCAAAGAGACAAAGGACCAGATGGGGAGCACGCCCCAGCGGCTGTTGAACCTAGAAACAAAATATGTGACCGGAGAGGTCAATGAGGCGGAGTATCGAAACCAGCGGGAAGAGTTCAAGGCCCTACTGGACAGAAACCTCCACAGCATCGAAGAAATCAAAAGCATGATCAGTGTCCTGCAGCAGATAGAGGTCAAGCCTCTAGCACCAGCCGAGTTCAAACAGTCATCAACATCTACTCCCAGAGTAACTGGTGAGGATTGGGGGAGAGGGGCTTTCAGTCAGGACAAACCCTTCACAATTCCACAACCCACAGCTCAGCAAATGATAACCCCACAGACGGGTCTAAGAGTCACCTCCGAGCAACTGGGACCCGGGAAAACTGCCCCCGTCGAGAGTTCGATGCCAAAGTCCTCCCCTTCCCCCCCTCAACCACAATCGAACGGCAGCAACTGGTCTAACCCGCAATCATCAAACGCTGCCCCGGTAGCTCATCCGGCACCGACGGTGGTGACACTGACCTCAACTGGCATTCCAATAACAGCTGCTCCTGCTACTCCGGTTGAACCAGCCCTTGCAGCTTCAACCTTAGACATGAGCGATGCCATGGCTGACGATTCCGTTGTAACGGTGCCAACAGTGGACATTGTCGAGACTGGCGGTGCTGATGATGCGTTGATGGTGAAGGTTGTCGACGACTTTCCGTCCGTCGAGGCTTCTTCGGCCCTCGTCTCTGGCGATACGGCGTCACTCCAATCGCCCGCGATTGCTGGCACTGAGACCGCTACCGTCGTTCCCGCTGCACCGGATCTGGCACAGGTGAGTTTGACTTCGCCCTCGCAGTTCTACAACGTGGTCTGTCCAAAGTGCGGTGCTTACGTTCCCAAGCCGGCTAAGGTCTGGGAGCTGAAGGGCGGGAAGTCGAAGAAGAACGTGCTCATCGGCCTCTTCCAGTGCCAGGACTGCAGGGTCAAATTCCGAGAAGCCCTCACTCGGGAGATTATCTAGCCTCTTCTCCCGACCCTTTCTCTTTCTTCCCCATTCTCCCTTTTTTCTTACTGTTTCGCGGGTTGTAGCGCAAAGGCTTAAGTCGCCAGCAACAGCCAGCTTAAATTCCACCCAGAAGAAAGGAGATTCCTGAAAGGCGACCATGTTGGAAGAAACCGAAGCACGTCCCGCCCCTGCACCAGTCAAGCCGCGAAGCCAAATCCCCCCGGACACTGTTTTCATCGGAAAGAAGCCGTTGATGGCATATGCTACAGCGGTCATGATGCATTTTAACGGTGGAGCCAAGTACCTGACGGTCAAGGCGCGGGGTCAAACCATCAGCCATGCTGTTGATGTGGTGGAGGTTGTCCGCCGACGTTTCTTTCAGGGAAAACTGCACATCAAAGAGGTCAAGATTGGGTCGGAAGTGCTCGGAGAGGCCGGAGAGACCCGTAACGTCTCGACCATAGAAATTACAGTAGAGAAGTCTGACTAGAGGAACGACTTAGCCCCCGCAGACGGGGCGGAGATCGAATGGAAATGCTTAGTTTTTCTCGGGTTCAATTTTCAAGCGGGGCAGGTGAAAGTAGTCTCTGTCCCTACTGGATTCTGGATGCTCTAGCCTTCTTCTTCTCTTTCCCGTCCACCCATAGTAGGACGAGACCTATTGCGAGGATGGGGAAGAGAAACAGACCGAGTCCTCGAACTAAGAGGAGCATGATGATTGGGAAGAGCGAAAGCCCAACCGCAACTAGGAGACCCACGAGCAACAGGGTTGCGGCAGGTTTGGTCAATGAGAGACCTTCATTGATGGTTGGGCGACATCCGTAGTAGTCGAGTTGTTACTGGGGTCTTACTTCATTATTCTTAGAGTGCTCAAGCCCCAGAGTCGTTCTACGCAGTAAAGCTTCACTTCCGAAAGTATCAGCGGCTTCCTCATCTGGGCCATGTTCCGGGGAGTGAACTCGAAGTACAGCGGCAGATCAGGACTGTTCGTGTAGAGCGCCCTGTCCACCAGGAATAGTTTTTTGAGGTCGTTGAGAGAGTTGTATACGACTGCTTTAATCCGGAGAAATTCTTCGCTGACGCAGTCGAGTAGGACCTGGTCTGTGTATCCTGAGTCTAGGACTTGTAGTTCTCCGGAGGGTCCTTGGTCGAGCCTCATGCTAAACCAACACTCAACCCGTGCAGTTCTGCCAAGACTAGATATTGTCGAAGCCGGTTATAATCCGTTACGCTACCCACGTGCTGATAGCGTGGAATGGTTGTGGGTGGCGCCGCCGACAGGGTTCGAACCTGTGACCAACGGGTTGCTGCAGTGGCTTTGTCCTTTAACAGCTTCAGCCTCAGTTTCTTACGCTGAGTCCGCTGCTCTACCACTGAGCTCGCGCCCCCTATACGGAGGGAACGGCGGCCCGCTTACAGCCGGCGGCAAACCGGAACGGCGCAACCTCCGTTTATTAAAACGTTAAAAATCGGCTGGAGGGTCGCGCGTTCTTGGAGGGCCCGTAGCTCAGCCAGGTTGCTTCTAGCTGGAAGACTGAGAGAGCGGCAGGCTCATAGCATGCCGCGAGAGACCTGACGGTCCCCGGTTCGAATCCGGGCGGGCCCACCAAGAAACATCGAATCCCCTCAAGGGACCCTCTGGATTCCATGCTTGCCAGCGAGTAGCTGGAAAGAAAAGGGGAGGTTGTTTTGCTGTACAACGGAATGGTTGCGGGTCTATAGCTTGTTGCAGCGTCCGAGCAGAAACTCGCTGCTCACAGATTGGCCCTGGCCGTTGAGGAAGGCTAGGTAGACGAGCGGGTTGCCGCCCACGCCGCCAAGTGGTGGTTGTTTGGCGAACTGTATCGACTGACCAGCAGGTATGATCACTATGTCGACAGTGGTCTTCTGGTCGTTCTCGTGTGGACCTCCGACTGGGTTGTCGTTGTTGCGGAAGATTAGCCGGGCATTGATGCCTGTGAGGCGTAGCTCGCCGTTGAGGGTGATTGTGGAGCCTGTGTTGTCGCAACTGTCAGAGGAGACTTTGGCGATGGCTGTTGAGGGTATGAAGAAGTCAGTGACTGTCTCGAATAGTCCTTGAACACATCGTCCGAGAAAGATCTCACCTGTCAACGCGTTGTTCTGGTTGTCGAGGAATTGTAGCCAGATGAACGGGTTGCCGCCTGTTCCGCCCAGGACTGGTTGTTTCGGTATCTGTACGCTCTCGCCAGAGGGTACGACCACCGCGGTGGCTGTTGATTGTTCGGTATGGGTGTGTGTTCCTTTCACGTTATTCTTGAAGACCAGCTGGACGCCGAGTCCGCCGATGGCTAGTTCTCCTTGAAGTGTCACAGTGGGTCCGGGTGCGTTGTTGCAGCCGGAGGTTGTGGCAGCTGTGTTGACGTGGACCGGTGTGGTGAAGGTTGCGCTGACCTGTGTGACTCCCTGTGCAACGCCTGCTAGGGCTAGGCTTACCAGCGCCAGTATCGCAATGCTTGTTCTCTTCATGTGTTTTCGAAACCGCGAGGCTCCGAGCACGTATTTCATTCAACGAAATTGAACAAGGTGAACAAGAGCATAGAGGATGCAACTGGTTCCAAGCCTGCTGAGGAAACTAGCTACTTCGTCTACATGTGGGCGCCGGAATGAGGAGGGAAAAAAGGAATGAGAGGCCGGTCCTGCGATGTACGCTCTCTGGATCGGGGGCGTTTCGTAATCTTCCCCTCAGAATGGAAAATGTTAAATTCCCAGCGGGAGCATTATGGAGATTCCGCTGTAATTCCCCGGATATCTGCCACAGAACTCCTGGGGCCTCTTTCCCCGGCCCCGCGGCGGAAGCTTGGGAAGAAGAGCGATACAATAAGAAAATCTTGGAGGAATATCGAGAAGAATGGAAGCCCCTCGACTGGTGGGTAGGCCGAGGAGGAGAGCTGCGCCCGGTGCCCTCACTTCTCCGGTCTCTCCCGCAAATAGGGTAGTGCTGGCGCGAAAGTTCATGCAGACCTTGGACGATCACGTACACAGGGAGCTCGGGAAATTCGCGGAACAGAGAGGCGTTACCATCCAGGGACTCATCAGGGCAGTAATAGTACCGGAATGGATCAGCTCCCAAGAAGACGGTAGAAGATTGATGGTCGGTTCCCAACAGCTCGTGGCTGGAAACGAACCTGACCAGAGGGCTCGCAGCTCTGAGGTTGGGATAAGGAACTCGAAGAATATCCCCCTACTCCAACGCTAGCCCGGGCAAGTCCAAGCCTTCCCGCAGTGCGATCAGCCTGGCTGCTACGTTTCCTAGTCTCCAGGCATTTCCTCTTCTCCGTCTTTCAGCTGGAAGCCCAGCATACGGGGGTCTGCACCGGATGTTCAACTAGGATTGAACATGTACCGGAACGTTCCCTTGCTTGGTTGTTGAGGGTACAAAACTCCCTTTTTCGGGCTTTCAACTTCCGCTTCTCAGTGCCTTGCCAACGCCCTTCGATGGCCTCTTCCAACTTTTCACGTCTTTCATTTCGGCCATTTATCAGCTGATCGTATCGATCAGGATTTTTCCACCACAGTCCCTTGTGGACCCAGGGGTCTTGCTCGTTGTAGTCTCGGTCTCGCTTCTGGGCATCTTGCTGTTGCTCCGCCTTGTCTCCCGCAGCCACAGACAACGCTACAACAAACTGTTCAGGTCCAGCTTCCTCGTTGGCAGCCTCCTAGGATTAGTGGTTCCATGGAACCAGGACATCGGACTGCTCGCAGCAACGCTGCTGAGCTTCCTATTGCTTGGGCTGGCCGTCTCCTATGTTCTGCCTCGGTCCAGCCAGGCATTCTTCCACCGCTTGTCCAAAGCACGAGAACATGCCCGGGACAGCTTCCTCTACTTCTCCGTCATAACAGGAGTCGCAGGAATAATCTCCACCATGCTTACGATTCTGTCCCCAAGCCTATTCGGAATCAGCCTAAGCTCTCTAGTGCCTCTGAGTCTTGACGCGGTCTCAGTTATGGCCGCTTTGATGGAGTTCACTATTCCTATTCCGGACTACGTCTTCTTGAACGGGATGATCATGTCTCGTGTTTCTCGAAACAATGGTGGTTCGCCCGCCGGTGACTTCTCCGTGAAGAGCACGGAACTTGAGAAGTTTGTCGAAGGAAGCAGGTTCATGCTCTCGGACCTGGTTGACGCGTTTCGACTACTCTGCCGGCAGGGCCTTGCGTCGGTTGAGAAAGGCCGGAGGGGAGAGGAACTTGCGTACCGAGTCACTCACGAAGGTGTTCTGTATTTGGAAGCCTGCTACGACCTGGTGATGACCCGGCTTCAGTACGAGCAAGAAGTGATCGACAAGCTATTGTCTAGGGCTGAGGTCGGGAACTACTCCAATAGGAAAACCGTTGAAACTGCACGGAGGACCCTGCATTCCGTCAAGGACAGGCTGCGGTCCGCGATCCGGGACAACTATCCGATACTCGAGAGGGAATGGTACGACCATCTTGAGAACCGTGTCAATTGGGACCTAAGCCAGCTGGGACACGGCAAGCCGGCCAAACCGTGAGAGTCACAGCTTAGGCGGCTGGGGCTTTGACACCTACTCTTGATGCGCGATCCAACGTACTGCGGGCTGGACAACCATCCTTCGCACTATTTCTCCGGCTGGAAGTATGTCCCGGACCAGTCCAGTTGTTTGGCCCGTGAATGGAATGTAAAGGTGGGACAGGGTCTAGTCTATATGGGCCTCATAATCGTCTATAACCCCTACGCGGAAGGATAGGGTTTGACATACGAGCGGAGAGTCGGTTTCCCGGCGAAATACCTCGCCTTGGCCTTGGTAGCCGGTATTGCTGTTATTGTCATTCTCTACGGAATGTGGGTTTACCTCAACTGGACAATACTCCAGACGGTCTACGAAGCGAAGGCCGGGATTGACTGGTTTGGAACAGTATTCTACCGCAACTACACTTTCGTCGTCGCGGGCCTGCTGGCTCTTCTAACGGTTAATCCTAGGCCTGGAAGGAGCGACCTCTGGAGGGCACTGAGCGCTTTCTCCCAGGCTATGGCCCGCGCCCGGACCGAGTGGTCCGACTCTGGACAGGTGCCCACTGTCAACGTTCGCCTCAGGCCTATGTTTGCGACGTGGGCTTTGTGGCAGATGGTCAAGTGGTCCCTGGCGTTCTTGCTGATAGTTTCCCTGAACGGCTTCCCATTCCTCGGGAACCTGACGATTCCCATTACGATGCTGTCGATGGGCCTGGGGTCTTGGTCCCTGCTGGGAAGGGTGGTCTCCTTGCCTTTCAGCCCGGCCTCAGGGTCCGAGCTGGTTTCCCTGATGCCTACTCTTGAAGTTCAGTACCGGATACTCTACCATGTCCTAGCGGCGGCGGTGATCGTGGTGCTTG
This sequence comes from uncultured Candidatus Bathyarchaeia archaeon, assembly GCA_964361545.1. Classification (GTDB taxonomy): domain Archaea; phylum Thermoproteota; class Bathyarchaeia; order 40CM-2-53-6; family 40CM-2-53-6; genus BA-19. The sequence continues at coordinate 1,572 of CAYIBO010000046.1, read as the reverse complement.
TTCGGCTCTTTCTAAGACTCGTCAAGGATTTTGTTCTCGTACAACGAAACGCCTGGCTGCGAGACCTCTTCGGGGTTCTCTCTTCGATTGTGGCTCTGATTATCCTAGGGGCTCCGTACTGGGCCATGGACGTAACCACACCCTTCGACTACAACATCGCCTGGACTGTCTTCGGAATCTTCCTCGGGGGAGCATTCTTCTTCCAGTTTGACCTGTTGAAGAGGACCCTCTCGCTGTCCGCGCGGCGCAGATGGCTCCTCACCATAGCAGGCATCGCGCTCATCGCCGTCCTTCTGGTGAACGTCGGGATCGTTGTCGCCTTCCGGTTCAACTGGAACAACAACTGGCTGAGCTACGAGTACCAGCCGTTGACCCAGAAGCAGATAGAGGTTACACGGTGGGCAGCCGGGCTTCAGGACGTGACAAGGCTGCAGACAGCCAACATATCCCAGGGCACCCCCGGAGACATTCTTCCGTTGGTGCGCCAGTGGGACTCTGACGCGTCCCTGACAAGGATGAAGAACCAGATCGGTTTCAACTGGATGAGGCTGAGTGATTCCAACATCATCCATTCTCCAGTGATGTTGGGCGGTAACGGGCGAGAGTACTGGGTTGCCCCGACGACCATCGAGTACCCAACAACGGACTGGATTAGTCAGCATCTGATCTACACTAGGGCGGCGAAGATATTGATCAGCGACAGCCACACCGGCGAGACCGCTTCACTGAAGGACATTTTCAACGTCACAGGCCAGCCCTTCATCTACTATGGAGAGCAGATCCCCTTCAACGTCTACGTCCAGGTCAAAGGGTTCAGCGAGATTGACGTAACAGACCCGCCCCGGGCCTACCCTGGCGACCCTGACTATGTCCTCTCAGGCTGGCAGAGAAGCCTCTGGTTTCTAGCAGACGGACAGCTAGGGTTTGCTTTCAGCCCTCCGCAGGAGGATATTCAGATGCTGTACAACCGCGACGTTCTATCCCGGGTTTCCACCATCCTCATATCCGGGCTTAACGTGGACCGGGACACCTACCTGGTCAGCGACGGGAACAGAATATACTACGCAGTCCAGGTCTACGCAAGCTATCCGCTCCATTCCGAGTTTTCCCTGAGTCCTTACTTGCGCTTTTTCGCGGTGGTGCTGGTTGACATTGAAAATGGCAGGATGCAGGGCTACACTGTCGCCCAACCGGGCCCGGACGATTTCATACTGGACTTTTACCGGCGATACTATCCGGCTTGGGGATCCGCCCCGGCTTGGCTGGTTCCCCAGCTGCGCTACTCGGAGGAGCTTCTAGGACGTCACGACACATCCGGACAGCTGGACATGGACTTTCAAGTCCACGTTACGGACCCGAGTGTCTGGCGGTCTGGCTCCCAGTTCTACGAGAGGCCCATCATTACCACAACCACCACCGGCGGGGTCCAGGAGGTGAGGCCGGAGCTTACGGAGGTCTTCTTTGTTCTGATGAACATAGGTGGGGACATCAAGTTCGTAGGCCTACAGCTGGTGGAGTTCAAGGCTTCCCCCGGGAAGAACCTGTCCGGGCTGTATGTTGCACTGGGAGGGG
>CAYIBO010000045.1:4021-9519 GCA_964361545.1 uncultured Candidatus Bathyarchaeia archaeon | reverse complement strand
CATTAACTCCGCCCCCCTCCGCTGAAAGGGCCCACCAGGAACTCGTACACCTCCTTGTGAAGGTACAGCATCTATCCGGCAAGACAGGTAGCCTGGCCGAGGACTTGGCCAAGAAACTTCACGCCCACATGGAAAAGGAAGAGAACCTGGTCCTGCCTCTCCTCGGACTACTTCCCGACCTGACGTCCGGAAAGCCAAGTCAGAGCTCAGTCAAACGCGCGTCCCGTCTCTACCTCGAGATGAAAAAAGAGTATTTCATCATGCTAAAGGAGCACAAAGAATTCATCAAGCTCCTGTCCCGTCTCAAAAAGCTGGGAGCAGAAGAAGGGCACCTGACCGCCGTAAGATTCGCTGAGGCCTTGGAACAACACGCCAAAGAAGAGGAAGAAATCCTCTACCCGGCCGCACTCTTGGCGGGCAAACTGGCTTCGGGCGACGTAAAGGCCAAGTAGCGGGAACCTTCCGAGGGCCCGGCCTGCTATGCCCTCCCGGAAACAGACTAGGACCCTAGACCCAATCTTCTCCCCAAGGTCAATCGCGGTCATTGGTGCCTCACAAACCGAAGGCAGTGTCGGCCGTGCTGTTTTCAACAACATACTTCTGGGCGGGTTCACGGGAATCGTCTATCCCGTCAATCTGAAGGCTCATTCTGTCTGTGGGGTCAGAGCATACCCGTTGATCTCCGACCTTCCAGAGAAAGTCGACTTAGCGGTCGTAATAGTGCCGGCTGCTGCAGTTCCTGAGGTTGTTGAGAAATGTGGAAAGAACGGAGTGAAGGGACTGGTGATAATCTCTGCAGGCTTCAAGGAAGTAGGCAGGGAAGGCGCTGAACTGGAAAACGAGACCGCTGCCATCGCCAAGAAGTATTCCATGCGTTTCATCGGACCCAACTGCCTCGGAGTCATCAACACGAACCCTAACGTTCGGTTGAACACTTCCTTCGCCACCAAGATGCCCGCGCAGGGGTCCATCGCCTTCGCCTCCCAGAGCGGTGCACTATGCGCGGCGATCCTTGACTTCGCCCGGGGTGAGAAGATTGGCTTCTCAAAATTCGTCAGCATGGGAAACAAGGCCGACGTCAACGAAAACGACCTCCTCGAATACATGGGCACGGACCCCCAGACCAGAGTAATCCTCCTCTACGTGGAAGATATCATCGACGGACGAAAGTTTGTCGAAGTAGCCAGCCACATCACGGAGAAGAAACCTATTATCGCCGTGAAGGCAGGGGTGACCCCTGAAGGCGCAAGGGCCGCTTCCTCCCACACAGGTGCCCTGGCCGGTTCGGACGAGGCCTACGACGCGATTTTGCGACAGTCAGGCGTTCTAAGAGTAGAATCAGTCAGCGAACTCTTCGACTATGCTCGAGCTTTTGCCGAGCAACCATTGCCCAAAGGTAACCGAGTGGCCATCATAACAAACGGCGGCGGACCCGGAATCATGGCGACAGACGCATGCGTCCGATACGGGCTTAAAGTCGCCCAGTTCTCCGAGAACACAAAGAAACGGCTTCGAGCTGGACTGCCCAAGGCTGCGTCGGTGAACAACCCGGTTGACATTGTGGGAGACGCGCAAGCTGACCGTTATGAGGTCGCGCTTCGAGCTGCGCTTTGGGACGAGAACGTCGACTGTGGGCTGGTAATGCTAACCCCCCAAGCCATGGTCGACATCAAGGAAATCGGAGAAACCATAGCAAATGTCGCCCCTAAGTCCGGGAAGACCGTGGTGGGCTGCCTCATGGGCCTAGTCGACGTATCTCCTGGTATCGAGGTCCTGGAGAAGAATGGTATTCCTCACTACTCCTTTCCCGAAGCTGCGGTCCGCTCACTCGCCACCCTGTACAACTATCAGCGATGGACCGAAAGGCCCCGGACAAAAGTGAAACACTTCGACGTCGACCTCAATTTGGCTAAGCAGATCATTGCTCGCGCTAAGCGGGCAGGTGAGACGAATCTCTCGCAGCATGATGCAATGAGGGTCTTGATAGCATATGGGTTCCCAATAGCCAGGACCGAGTTCGCGAAGACGAGGGAAGAAGCGGTCAAGTCGGCCAAGCGGATCGGTTTCCCTGTCGCAATGAAGATTGTCTCACCCGACGTGGTTCACAAGTTCGATGTTGGGGGTGTTAAGCTGGATTTGACGAGTGAGAGAGACGTTCTTGAATCGTTTAACGAAATCATGAGGAATGTGAAGAGTCAACTTCCCAAGGCCAGGCTTGAAGGCGTGGTCGTGCAAGAGCATGTAAGAGGAGGAAGAGAGACCATTGTGGGCATGCGGCGGGACCCGAAGTTCGGGCCTCTGCTAATGTTCGGGCTTGGAGGAATATACGTTGAGGCGTACCGAGACGTTTCGTTTCGTCTGGCTCCTGTGCGAGAACTCGGAGCCCACAACATGATCAGCCAGATCAGAGGGAGCAAGATCCTGGAAGGTTTTAGAGGGCAACCGCCCTCGGATGCCAAGGCTCTAGCAGGGTGCATCGCGCGTACTTCGCAACTCGCCCTAGAGCTGGAAGACGTTCAGGAACTTGACGTGAACCCGTTGGTAGCCTTCGAGAAAGGATGCAGAGCGGTCGATGCCCGGATAATCATCGGCAAATAGCAACACTACTCGCTCTAGCCCGACAGTGTGTTCTCGGGTTCTGTTTCGACACTGCACTGGCAACAGTTCTGGCATTCGCCGCAGTTGCCACATAGGTAGTCTTCGGGTTGAAGCTCCCGATGGCAGCCTGGGCACTTGGTCACCGTTTGAGTAGAGTGGCCAACCCTGTGCAGTGGCATCTCTGGCCCCCCAGTGTCCAGGTCGGGGGATTTTAGTCTTCTTTCCGTTCTCAGACTCGGGTCTAAGCGGACCTAGCTTAGTCTTTTGTCGCGGAGGTGAAGTAGGCCCTCCCGCCAGTTTTGTGAATTCTAGTCGCAAAGAGTGTGTCATGAATGTAGTTGATCTTGAAGAAGCGAGAGAAGGTCTGTTCAATCTCCCGTCTCGTGACCCTTCGAGGTCCTCCCCAGCCTGTCGGCTCCTTCTCGCTGAAGCACATCATGAAGTAGCTTCCGCCTTTCCGGAGAACTCGAGCGATTTCTTGGGCGAAGACCAACCTTTCCTTGTTTGAGAAGGTGTGAAAGAGTCCAGAGTCGACCACATTATCGAATTCATCCTCACCAGATTCAATCGACAGTGCGTTGCCGACACGAAAATCAACCTTCACTTTTCGCTCGACGGCCTTGGCCTTCGCTGCCCGAATCGCATCTCTGACGAGGTCTATTCCAGTTACATGGAACCCGTTTTGGGCCAGAAAGATCGCATTTTCGCCTGTCCCGCAACCAACATCCAAGACCCCTCCGGGAGTCAACTCGCCACTCCGAACAAGCTCCACGAAGGCCGGTTGGGGACGGCCAATATCCCACGGTGGGGAGGCGCGATAAGTGTCATCCCAGAAACTCAATCAAAGAGCATCTGCCTAATCTCCAAGAGTCTACGTCGCTGATTTCGGCCAGTACACTCAGGGAGGAGAACCATATACTCTTGGACGGTCTTCTACGCGATTCCGACGGTGTTTCCCACGCCAGCCACGACTACTTTGTCGCCGGGTCTAGTCTGGTCGAGAATCAGGTTCTTAACAAAGCTCACTACATCCTCCGCACCCTTGGCGATCTGAGGCGTCATGGAGGAGATGGCTTCTTTGGACGACATATTCACGACTACAGCGGCTAGTGGAATCCCGTTCTTAGTCGCGCTCTCTTCAATATGGTAACGTTCTGTGCCGGGTCCTCCTATTGCTGCGCCAGTTCCCTCTGCTATGCTGCCGCTGGGCTCTCCTTCCAGCTTTAGGGCCGCATCGACCGTCACCACTAGATTGATGGGGCCGTTTTCTCTGATCAACTGCTCGACAGCAGAGCCCGGCTTCCCGACATTTCCTCCGGGACCCTTTGCACGGACCACGAGCAACTGTCGCCCTTCGAACGAGATGTCATAGACTACGGTGTCTGGGATGAGTTCTTTCGCTTCCGCGCCAGCGGCAAGCCTGCTCGCCACCAAGGGTCCGACTCCGTCTCCCACCGGTCTGCCCTGGGCGAATGCGTCTATCGCGGAGCTGTAGGCCTCTGCCTCTTCCATTATGGTGGGCAGTGCCATCTGTAGCTGAGCGAGTGCCAGCAGCCCGCCTTGTTTCCGGGCCAATAGGTAGTAGTGTCGCACGACTCGGTACATTGCGTCGAGGCCGATGGACACTTCAAGCTGGTTGGTTAGGGTGTTGATCTCTGCTTCGCTGGCACCTACAGCCACTGTTCGAACTTCTTGCTTGAGATGATTGTCATACGTGTCGATGACGTGCTCGAGCTTTCTCACCACTCCGGACGGGTCGAGGCTGACCGGCGTTATCGCGAAGGATTTGGTCACTCTGTCAATGCGCGCTTCCACTTCGGCCCGCTCTTTGTTGTACCGCATAACTGACCCTAGGAGCCTGTCGTGTGCCGATTTCCGAAACCGCTCCAGACGGTTGAGGCTGCGCCTAACGTTGACCAGGGCCAGGGACACTTGCAACCTTTGCCCGTAGAGAAATAGAATGAAGAAGGACGCGAAGTAGGCAAGGTTCAGGATAGATTCTAGGGAAACTAGGTCTGCCGTGTTCTCTCTACCTTCTTCTCGGGACCATCTGAACGGGTGCTTCCATGAGCCTCAGTGACGTTTTGCGCCTTGTCCCGAGCCTGAGCAGTGATGCTTCAACTTCATCGTTAATGCGAAGCTTGGAAAGTGCGGACAACACGTCCTTCATCTGCCTTATCTCGTGGGACCCTATCTGGACTATGATGTCGCCCACCCTCAGCCCAGCTTCGTAAGCGGGCCCACGCGGGTCAACTTCGAAAACCAACACGCCGGAATCCCCCTGTAAGTCGTACCTTCTGGCCAGGGCCTTGTTCAAGCTGGTTCCCACTATTCCGAGCCAGGGTCTTACGACTCTGCCTTTCTCGAAGATCTGGTTCGCCACCCATTTCATGGTGTTCACTGGAATGGCGAAGCCTACTCCTTGGGCGAAGGGGACCATGGCTGTGTTGATGCCGATCACGCTACCGTTCAGGTCGGCGAGGGGTCCGCCGCTGCTTCCCGGGTTAATCGCAGTGTCGGTTTGGATTAGTCCTTCGAAGATGAAATCTGCACCTGGCAGTGGTCTTCTGAGGGCGCTTATCACTCCCATTGAGACTGTTGGGCCGCCCTCTAGTCCTAGGCTGTTTCCTATGGCGAGAGCGATCTGTCCCACCTTTAGCTTCTCAGAATCGCCCAGGCTGGCAGCAGGAAGATTGTTAGCATCAACCTTGATCACTGCAACATCGGTGGCAGAGTCCGCGCCTACCACTTCCCCGATGAAGGACCTTCCATCTCTCAGATGGACCTGGACCCTTGCCGCGCCGTCGATGACATGGTTGTTAGTGATAACGTATCCCTTGGGGTCGATTATGACGCCGGACCCTTTTCCTTCTACAGGTATGAATCCGTGGCCGAACTCC
>CAYIBO010000045.1:0-4011 GCA_964361545.1 uncultured Candidatus Bathyarchaeia archaeon | reverse complement strand
CAACGCGCTCGCTCAGCTTCTCGACGGCTTCGGTTATTTGACTCTCAAATGCTGATAGCGCGGTCATGTTGCTCTCCTATAGCCCCCAGCTTGTTTTATTGACTGGCTTGATCCTCATGTACGTGTAGTCGCCTTTCTCGAAAGTCTCCGCGTCCCCCGTTACCTCTATGCCCCGTGGGATCCACACGCTCGCTGTTGTAAGGTCGTCAATTAGCAGGCTAACCCTGCTGTTCGGTTGCATTTCGCGGAATCTCGGTCCGTATCGGATGTTCCATCCGCTGAGGTAGAAGTATGAGCCGTCGAACTCGTAGGTCACGGGTACGATGTGAGGTTCGTTTTCCGAGGAGACAAGGGCTATCCTTCCCAGTCTCCGTTCCATCAGGTACCGGAGCTCTTTTTCTGTGAAGCTGGTTGTCTTGGTCTTTCCTTCCATCAAACTGCTCTGGTAGAGATGTGCGCCAGTCAGGCTTATATACCTGGTAGTCAGTGTGGACTAAGTAGGTATGCATTACTTGAGTAAGTCAATTCAAGTAAACCAAGACCTTACCAAGGAACAAACAGCGGAGTGCCTTCTTCTCCATTCCGCATGGAACGACCTAACCAAAGTTTGGACCCTCCCGGTCATCCATGCGCTGGGACTGAAACAGCCGGCAAGATTCAATGAGTTGAAGCGGAGAATAGCAGGAATTAGTGCCACGAGTCTCGCGGAGCGTTTGACGGAGCTCGACCAGCGTAAGATAGTCGAGAGAAAGGTGTACCCCGAGACTCCTCCCAGGGTGGAATACGCTCTCACTCGGAAGGGAATTGAACTACACGAGTGGCTTGGAAAGCTGGCCGAATGGGTCAAGAAATGGGCCAATCCCGTAGGGTCCACTTCGGAGTCGGCCCGTGAGAAGCTACGCCCTATGGCTCGCACAGAGTAGAAAAACTCCCGCCTAAGTCAGGCGGACGACTTACCCCAGTGTCTATTCCCGCTACTCCACTACCTTCTTGAAAGCTAAGGCTGCACTGCTCAGCGAAAGAGCCGCCAGCCCTCCGATGACGAGAATTGACTGTTCGAGAGAGGTCCAGTTTGTGGCTTGCCAGTCTGCGAAGGAGAGAATCATTAGCGACCTGATGGCGTTAACGGCGAAACTTATGGGGTTGTACTGACTGACGTCTCTTATCCAGTCCTTCATGAACCGGTCAGGCATCAGCATGGTACTCATGAACATCAGGGGAAAGGTCATCAGGAAGCCTGCGCTGAACACGGCCTGTTGATTTTTCGTCCTCAACCCTATGGAGTGGGATATGCCGGCCCAAGCCAGGCCGAAGAACGCGATTATGCCGAGGACGGATAGCGCCCCGATGACGCCGTTGTTGAGCGTTGCCCCTAGGGGTAGCGCTAGGGCAATGATGATCATAGACTGAATCAAGATCCTAACAGCGTCTGCCATCATCCTACCCAGCAAAATGGACGACCTTCTAACCGGCGTGACCAGAACCTTGTCCAAGAAGCCGCTCTGGATATCGTCTACCATGGTTACCCCGGACTGGAGAGCGCTGCTAAACGCGTTCATCAGAATCAGCCCAGGAGCGGCGAAAGCAAGGTAAGTGCTGACTCCTGTGATTTCGTGCCAATTCGGAAGGCTCGAGAGCCCGTCGAAAAGCTGTGTAAATATCAATAGGAATATGATAGGCTGTATTAGTGAGAACAGTAGGACTATGGGGTTTCGGAGTAGCTTCTTTATCGCTCTGCGGAAGAAATAGTAGCTTTCGCCCAACAGTCCCACGGTCTTACCTTCTCCTTCTCCTCATGAACATCATTCCCCGGCTCGGTTTCTTCAATTCCTCAGGCCGTATTCGGTGGCCGGTGTGCTTGAGGAAGACATCGTCAAGGCTGGGACTTGAGAGGCTGATCGACCCAACGTTGATCTTAGCATTGTCGAGTGCACGAACCACTTCTGGCACCACCGACCCTCCGTTGCGAACGTATACTGAGAGTCCGTTTTCAAAAACGCTGACCGAGGTGATCCCGGGAACTGCCTCTAGGATTTTCATCGCCTCCTCGCGCCTCTCTGGGTGGTCTACAAGCTCTGCCTCGGGCATCGTGATGGTTATGACATCAGCCCCAATTTCCGTCTTTAACTGGGTCGGGGTTCCTGACGAGACTATCTTTCCCTGGTCTACGATTGCAATTCCGTCGCACAGCCGGTCAGCTTCCTCCATGTACTGGGTTGTCAGGAATATGGTGACTTTCTCTTTCCTGTTTAGGTCTTTCAGGTAGTTCCAAATCGCGGCCCTCGATTGGGGGTCCAGCCCGGTTGTTGGCTCGTCAAGGAATAGTATCTGTGGAGTATGAACTAGGGCCGAAGCCAGGTCAAGCCGTTTCTTCATGCCTCCGCTGTAGTATCCCGCTCGTTTGTCAGCTTCAGCTTCCAGGCCCACGAGCTTCAGCAGACTGTTGACCCGCTCTTCCAGCCGGTCGCCTGTGACACCATAGAGCTGGCCCATCAACTCCAAGTTCTCTCGGCCTGTGAGGTCTTCGTCCACGCCGGTTTCTTGTGCTTGGACGCCTATGATTCGGCGGATGGACTGTGGGTCTCTGTCAAGGTCATGTCCAGCGACGCTGACCTTGCCAGAGGTCTTCTTGAGGAGTGTGGTGGCTATCTTGATGGTTGTGCTCTTTCCTGCGCCGTTGGGTCCTAGGAATCCGAAGAACTCGCCGTCCTCGACGGTGAATGATATGTCGTTGACGGCTTTCGTGCCGTCTGGGTAGACTTTTACTAGGTTTTCTACGTGAAGGGCTGGCATTGTCTTTTCACGAGGGCTTGGTTGCGGGCCTAATTTGGCTTGGTCTTGAACCCTCCGTTCAGCAGGGGCAGGTTCTGCCAGTCTGCATGGCCCGTCGGTTGCAGCCGGGGAAGGTTCTCAGCATTGCTCGGCCCGAGGCTATCCCCATATTCCGTAGCATGTTTGTCAGATCTGTCACCATGCTCGGTGCTGTTAAGATCCAGAAGCCTTCCTACTAGGCCAAACGTTGCGTTGTTACTACCATTTCATCCAGCGCATCATGCCCCTGCGGCCAGCCCAGCTGACCCAGACAATGGAAATCACAGTAAGGGCAGCCATGAGCGCGATAAGAATTACAGCTACCTTCTGAAACAGTGTATAACCGCTAGTGTAGAGGCAACATAGATCAACGAGCCGATGAGGAAGGTAGCCAGCGCGAGAATCGAGAAGACGGTTCTCCACAGAAACCCCTTTGGAGCGTCCAAGATTTGCCAGAGAATATGTTTCGGGGCTTCCGACATATATGCATAGACCATTTTCCTCCTCGGCCAAAGGTCTAAACGTTCCTCAGTCCCGCGTTGCTGAAGATAGTCATGGCAGTTTCTAACTTGAAGAAGGCCTTGGATTCTACCGAGGAGGTTGAGATAACCGTCACAGGAAGAAAATCAGGTAGGAAGATTGCGCTTCCCGTGTGGTTCGTTCGCGAAGGTGGAAGGCTGCTACTGCTACCCGTAAGGGGCTCGGAGAGCAATTGGTACAAGAACGTCCTCCACACGCCGTCGATGAGCGTTTTCGTCGCAGGGACCAAGGTAACCGTAACGCCCAAACCATTCAGCGACAGGAACAAAGTCAAAGAAGTAGCGGACAAGTTCCGAGCCAAATATGGAGCTGGAGAGGTCAAGAAATACTACTCGAAGCTTGACACCTGCGTAGAAGTTGCCCTTCCATGAGCAACACTTCTCTCTGATAGGTTGGTCTTACCCGAGAAACACTGGCCCCATGAGTCCACATCCTAAATTACACGAGTGAGGACAGTGAGGCCAGCCTAGCCAGGTGAACAATTTACCTTGAACGTAGCCTCAACGCTTCTCGAAAGCTTCTCGCCGTTGCGGATCAGAGATTTTCGCGTCTACCTTGGCGGCCAGGCGATTTCCCTAGTAGGAACCTGGTTGCAAGTTACCGTCCAAGGTTGGGCGGTCTGGGTGATCAGCCGCTCAACATCTGCGCTCGGTATCGCGG
>CAYIBO010000044.1:0-9843 GCA_964361545.1 uncultured Candidatus Bathyarchaeia archaeon | reverse complement strand
TTCCTGCTCGAAAAGACAGGGAAGATAGCTGAGAAAGCGCTCTTCCCTCGCAACCCGAAGGATGCGGCCGTTAGCCTTGAAGCGGTAAGGAAGGGCTCGCTTCCAGCTGGGCTCGAGAATTTTGCTGACAGGCTGGCACGGATAGAACTGGAACAGGTTACTGTCGACAGTGAGCACTTGGCAACACTGGCACGAAAGCTAGGCGGAACACAAGTTGTCCTTGATGAAAGGAACGAGACAATCAATAAGCTGAGGAACCGCCTCCCTAACATACTTGTGAGGCTGAGGCTTGTCGAGTCGAAGGACGACTACGACCGCCTCGTCCACGAGGTGTCTCTGGAGCTAGCCAAGGTTGCAATAGCTGAGGCGACTACGAAACGGGATCTGTATGCGATTCAGACTGTAAGGTGCATAGAAGACCTAGACAAGATACTGAACCTACTGGCCGGCCGAATAAGGGAATGGTACGGCCTTCACTTCCCAGAGCTAGACCGGCTGGTTGAAAAACATGACACTTATGCTCGCATGGTCCAGAACTTGGGCACCCGCGATTCCTTTTCTCAGGAGAATCTTGTGAAGCTTGGAATTCCCGAAGACAGAGCCTCCGGAATTTCCGAGGCGGCGGAGAAATCTGCGGGGGCACAAATGCCGGCCCCCGACATGGAATGGTTGAGGGAGGTCTGCGGAACAGTCCTCCAACTGTATAAGTTGCGGGAAACGGCGGAGAAGTACACCGACAAGATCATGGCCGAAGTAGCCCCGAACATGTCAACAGTCCTCGGGGCCATTCTTTCAGCCAAGCTAATCTCCATGGCAGGTGGACTAGACCGCGTCGCTAAGATGGCGGCCAGCACTTTGCAGGTTCTGGGCGCGGAAAAGGCGCTGTTCAGAACATTGAAGACTGGAGCTCGACCTCCCAAGCACGGAATCATCTTCCAGTACGCCCCCATCCACCAAGCACCAAAGTGGCTCAGGGGAAAAATCGCCAGGGCCGTTGCTGGCAAACTGGCAATAGCGGCCCGTATGGATGCGTTCGGCGGAGGAAACCAGGGAGAGCGGTTTCGGGAGGCCCTCGATGCGAAGATTAAGGAGCTAAAGGACCGTCATCACGGACAACCGCCGAGACAGAAACATGAAGGGTTCCAGCGTGAAGCCCCACGAGAAGCTCGAAGGGATATACTGGATAACTCTTCCAGGCGGAGAGAGAAGACTGGCCACCCTCAGCCAGGCTCCAGGGATCAACGTTTACGGAGAGACCACTCACAAGTTCAAAGGCGGTGAGTATAGAGTCTGGGACCCGCATAGAAGCAAGCTCGCAGCAGCCGTCCTCAAAGGACTGATAGACATCCCGATAGGAAAAGGGACGAAAGTTCTCTATCTAGGTGCGGCCAGCGGAACAACGGTCAGCCACGTCAGCGACATTGTCGGGCCGAAAGGCCATGTTTTCTGTATCGAGTTTGCCCAGCGGTCGTTCAGAGACTTGGTCAATAACGTCTGCAAGGATAGGCCCAATACGTCTCCGATTCTTGAAGATGCACGTTTCCCCGTTAGGTACAGGAGCCTAGTCCCTGAAGTTGACTGCGTTTACAGCGATATTGCACAGCCAGACCAGGCACGCATACTGGCAGAGAACATGGACATGTTCCTGGCTGAGAATGGAGGGTTTCTCTTCGCCGTCAAGGCAAGGAGCATTGACGTGACAAGAAACCCCTCCCAGGTGTTCCAGGAAGAGGCGCGGGTTCTGAAGGAACGAGGCTACAAGGTGACTCACACAGTGAGGCTTGAGCCATTCGAGATGGATCACTGCATGATTAGCGGAAGGAAGTAGGTGGCGACCACTGGAGGGGAGAGACAGATTTGCTGACACGATGCTTAGAGAGGAGATGCGCAGACTTAACGCCCACCTTCCAAAGAACAGGCGGACATTGAAAGATCTCCTCAAAGAAGACCTACCGAGCGTGCCAACCGTTGATGGTGGGAGAATAGTGATGAAAAAGTCGGAACTAGAGGAGCTTGCAGAGAGTCTCCCCGAAGAAGTCAGGGACAGAGTAAGACTGCCCTTGGTTTTGCTAAGGCGGACGGAGCTAGGTCCTGGGGCTTTCACACTGCTAGGAGACACGGCAGAGGAGTTCGCATTGTCCAAGATTGCAAAAGGGTTTAACGGGACTTATGAGGAGTTCAAGAGGAGACAGGAGAAACAGCCCCTATTCTATAAGCCGCAGGTGAGTGATCTAAGGAGAAGATTCCATTCGGTCCTCGTGATTGGGTTTGGGGTCCCCGAGAACACGAGCCTCTAGACCCTCGGGCGTGGTTACAAGGCAAATTCAAACCCCTACGTGAGCCATGCACTTCCATCCTGGAGCCCGGAGGGGCGGGGTGTCTCAGATGCGGAGCCTTCCAGAGGCGGGATGAGGTTTTCCGATCGGACTTGGAATGGATCAGCCTTTCCAGAAGCCTATTGCTGCACCAATGAGAAAGGCCGCTGAGGATATAGGCAGTAATCTCGCTAGCTCTGCCGCCTGTGTCGCTACTTGAGGGGCTTCTCTAAAGACCCTGTAAATTGTCGTTGCTGTAGGTTCACTCAGAGCAAAGTTAAGGAAGCCTGTGGTTGCCAGCAGTACGCCTAACGCTACAACAGCCAAAGCAAGCTTGAGGGTCCTCTTGATAATCACACCTAGGAGAACCCCGATGATAAAGGTTGTAACAGAAAGCACCGATGTTATTGTCGTGAGGTCAAGACCGTTTGCCATTCTGACCGATACGACTGGCGGACTTCCTAGTATCAATAATTTTGGGAGAGCATTGCTTCGGGCCACCGGTTCTTCAAATCAGGTACTTGTGCGGGCGGGCCCATCACCAGTTGACTTCAGGTTCAAACTCTCTATTAGAATCTGAACGCGAGGATTATCAGCTCGAGCGTGATAGTCACCTCAAGTTCAAGCCGCTTCCGTTCGCTATTCGCAGTGGCTGTTACTCCGTACGTGGGCCTTCGTGGGTTCGAAGCCACCCCCCGCACCATCACAATCGGCTTACACTAGACGATCGGACTCCCTTCTGGGACTTGAACCCTCCGGGGCTATGTCAGTTTCACCTTGAGTTTAGACTGGAGAAGCCTTATCCGCAACCCAACTTCGCCCCCAGCCCGAGGACATCCTATTGCCAAAAACCCTAGCAGAAAGAGTGGTCAACACGAGCCTTCGCATAAAGCCAGACGAGACGGTGACCATCAGCACCTGGCAACACACCATCGACCTAGCCAATGAAATCGCCTTCGAGTGCAGAAGAGTAGGGGCAATACCGCTGATAACATTGGAAACCGACGACCTGTGGTGGAAAACGCTCACTAAGCTACCCACGGAGAGCATAGCTAAGGAAGAACGACATGGACTGAAGATGCTGGAAGAGACCAACGCGAACATCATGCTTGGAGGACCAGAGGACCCCATGACGTTCAGACGAGTAGAAGGAGCAAAACTGGCAGCCTACTTCAAGACATTCGAGACATGGTTCGAAAAGATGCGGGAGAGAAAGATCCGGTCAGCAGAACTCCAAGTCGGACAAGTCACCAAACAGAGAGCGAAAACATACGGCTTCAACTACGCCCAATGGAAACGAACCATCGAGAACGCTTCAAACGCCGACTACAACAAAATCGCCCAGCTGGGAAAGAAAATCGCCTCCACGCTAGAAGGATCGAAAAAAGTCGAAATTACGACAGAAAAAGGGACAAGCCTGAAACTGGAAACCGCCAACCGCCCAGCCCATGTTGAAGACGGAATCGTCGATGAGAAAGACATAGAGAACGGATTCATCTTCACATCCATCCCATCAGGAGCGGTAGTCACAGCTCCACTGGAAACCAGCGCAGAAGGAACAGTCTACTTCGACCTCCCCAGAGCTCAGAAGGGACGTCTCATAAAGGGACTGAAATGGGAATTCCAAAGCGGCCGCGTCGTCAAGACTACAGCACAGAAGTACCCTGAGGCATTCCTAGACCTGTTCGACAATGCAACGGGAGACAAGGACCGAATAGCTAGTCTATCCATAGGAGTCAACCCAGCAGCGAAGCCTATTGGATACTTCACTGACGAACTCGGACTCGGCATAGTCTCCGTCGGAATAGGCGACAACCGAACCATCGGCGGCAGCAACAAGAGCACCTTTGGATTCTCCGGGAGCCTCGCGAAGGCAACAGTCAAGGTAGACGGAAAGCCCATAGTAGAAAAGGGCAAAATAGTAGTCTAACTCCATCTACCTCCCTCGATTTTTTGACACCGGGCTAGTTACCAGACTCCACGCGACAGGTTCAACGCTTATCTAAGGCGGAGAACCCAACCCTCTCGGCCGACAGTCGCTTGCTAGAGGACAGCATCGCCAAACGAGTCGTTCACAGCTCGCTAAGAGTCCACGAAGACGATATGGTTCTAATCGAGACTTGGCAGCACACCATCGACCTGGCCAGCGACATAGCACTGGAATGCTACAGAACCGGCGCAAAACCGATGATAACACTGATGACAGATCGGCTCTGGTGGAACGCTCTCGAGCAGATACCAGACCAGTACATCAGGAAGACGCCGAGACACATACTCAGCGCAGCGGACAGCATAACAGTATGGATTGGACTGGGAGGGCCCCAAGACCCGACGAGATTCCGGGACGTACCGGCTTCCCGGCTGGAATACTTCTTTGAAGGCGAAAGGCCGGTCCTCGACAAGACCTTCGAGAAGAAGGTCCGAACGGCCGAAGTTCTCCTAGGACACATCACACCACAAAGAGCCAAGGCCTACGGCTTTGATTACGAACACTGGCTCAAGATGACTGAGGACGCCATCAAGATCGACTATCCGAAAATGACCGAGCTTGGAAAGAGGATTGCGAGCCGCCTGGAACGCGGAAGTCGGGTGCACCTGACCTCAAAGACAGGAACAGACCTTAGGTTCGAGATCACCAAGAGACCCGTCCATATTCAAGACGGAATAGTTGACCGGGAAGACATTGAACGCGGACTAGTTTCAACACAGCTTCCCTCCGGCAAGGTCGAAGTCGCACCTCTTGAAGATTCAGCCCAGGGAACAGTACTCTTCGATACCCCAAGAGCTTTGAAAGGAAGAATGGTTCGCGATCTGAAACTGAACTTTGTGAAAGGAAAAGTCGTCGAGTTTCACGCCAAAAAGTTTGAGGAAGTCTTCCGCGAGGTCTTAGAAGCAACCAAGGGCGACAAGGAGAACATAGCCCAGTTCGCCATAGGACTAAACCCCAAGGTTGAGCTGATAGGGTATGCCACAGACGAACTAGCGCTGGGAACAGCCACAATCGGAATCGGTGCAAACCGAGGGATCGGCGGGAGAAACGACAGCAGCTTCTCCTTTTCGGGCACCATAGCAAAACCCACCATCGAAATCGACGGCTACGCCATAATGACGGATGGCAAGATCACGCTCTAGATCAGGCTCAGCCCCATTCCCCGAGCTTATCAACGGTTAGCTTTCTCAGTTGACACGGATATTGAATGACCAAGCGGCGGGTCGACCTACTGGTACTTGGCTCGAAGGAGACGATTACCGTTGATGGCACACGTGATTCAGATAACCTCGGCATCATCGACGGTGGAGGCGTGGCTATCAACAACGGAGCCATAGTCCAAGCCGCATCATCGCAGCTTCTCGAAAGGAAATACCGAGCAAAGTCGGTCGTTGACGTAACAGATGAAATAGTCCTGCCGGGATTCGTGGACCCTCACACGCACTTAGTCTTCAACGGCTCCAGGGAGGAGGAATTCCAGCTGAGGGTCCGAGGCGTTCCCTACATGGAAGTCCTCAGGAGAGGCAGGGGAATCCTGGAAACGGTCAATCGAACCCGTCAGACCGGTCCCGAAGAATTACTGAGAATCTCCGTCAAGAGACTGAACACAGCCCTTGAGGCCGGCACGACCACGGCCGAAATCAAGAGCGGATACGGCCTAAGACTGCATGACGAGCTGAAAATTCTCAAAATAACTGAACGCTTGGCACAACAACACCCTTGCCGCATAGTGACAACGTTCCTAGGAGCACACGCGATTCCCCCGGATTACCCCGACCCGAGAGATTACGTCCGAACCGTGATTGAAGAGATGCTGCCCAGGGTCCAGGCCGAGAAGGTAGCTCAGTTCTGCGACGTTTTTTGCGAACAGGGAGCCTTCGATGCGAAGTTGTCGCTCAAGATTCTGAAAGCGGCCACCCGTCTAGGTCTACGACCGAAAATCCATGCTGACGAGTTCAGCAACAGCGGAGGAACCCGGGTGGCGAACAAGACACTTGCCGTGTCGGCGGACCACCTTGTCCATTCGCCTCCCAAAGAACTGGAAAGGATGCTGGAAACAGGAGTTACTCCCGTACTCTTGCCGGCCTCATCGCACAGTCTTCTCATGAGCCAATACGCCAAGGCGCGCGAGATGCTTTCCATGGGCCTGCCAGTAGCGCTGGGAACCGACTTCAGCCCTGCAAACTGGGTCCTAGGCCAACTCACGGTTGCAGCCGTCGCGGCCAGACAGCTCAGGATGACTGCTGCAGAAATCATCAGGGGCATCACGATAAACGCCGCAAAAGCTCTCGGCCTCGACCGGAAGATTGGCAGTATCAGTCCCGGGAAGGAAGCAGACCTTACGATTCTTAGAGCTCCCAACCACAAGTGGATAGGCTACACGTTCGGAGAGAGCATTGTGGACAAGGTCCTTATTGGAGGAAAGGTGGTAGTGGATAACGGGAAGAGGGTTCGTTGACCCAACAGAAACGTTCCCGAAGACCACTCCCCACCCTCAAGTACAGAAAGAAACTCTCAGTCATAACCGGCCCGCAACTACATTGTAAGAACTGGCAGATAGAGGGCATACTGAGGATGCTTCACAACGTACTGGACCCTGAAGTAGCAAAGGACAGTGAAAGCCTGATTGTTTACGGAGGGACAGGCCGAGCTGCCCGGTCGTGGGACGCGTTGGAAGCAATTGAGGAGACTCTGAAGCAGCTCGGGGAGGATGAGACCATGCTGGTCCAGAGTGGAAAGCCGGTAGCGGTTTTCAAAACCCACAGAATGGCTCCACGAACCCTGATAGTCAACAGTATGCTGGTGCCCAAATGGGCCACCTGGGACTACTTTTTCGAACTGGAGCAAAAAGGGCTGATTATGTTCGGGCAAATGACCGCGGGGTCCTGGGCCTATATTGGAACACAGGGCATACTGCAGGGAACCTACGAGACCCTCGCAGCGGTGACAAGGGAGCATTTTCACGGGTCCCTTCGGGGAAGGCTTGTACTCACAGCCGGCCTGGGGGAGATGGGCGGCGCCCAGCCCCTGGCCGTGACAATGAACGATGGCATAGCCCTCGCAGTGGAAGTCAACAAGGCGGCCATAGAGAGACGACTACGGCACGGATACGTGGAGACCTGGACGGACGATCTTGATGAAGCAATCAGCATCGTCGAGCAGGCGAAGCGAGAGCAAGTCTCTCGGAGCATCGCTCTCCTCGGGAACGCCGCTGAAGTACACCCTGAGCTAGTTAGGAGAGGCGTGATTCCGGACGTTGTCACTGACCAGACATCAGCTCATGATCCTCTGAACGGATACTATCCAGCGGGTCTGTCGATAGAAGAGGCTGACGACCTCCGAAAGTCCAACCCGAAACAGTACTTGGAGAAGGCGAGAAAGAGCATCGTCACCCACGTCAAAGCTATAGTCAAAATGGGGCGAGAAGGCGCTGTCGCGTTCGAGTACGGTAACAACCTGCGACAGCAGGCCTTTGATGCTGGACTGACAGAAGCATTCGAAATTCCCGGTTTCGTCCAACGATACATTAGACCAATGTTCTGCGAAGGCAGAGGACCCTTCCGCTGGACATCACTAGTAGGCGACCCAGAGGATATCAAGAAAACGGACGAGTTGATACTGCGAACCTTTCCACAGAACCAAGACCTCGCAAGATGGATACAGAAAGCTGAGCAGTCTGTCAAGTTCCAGGGCCTACCGGCAAGAGTCTGCTGGCTGGGATTTGGCGAGCGAGCAAAGTTTGGCCGGCTAATCAACGACATGGTAAGAGATGGCAAACTATCCGGCCCCATGTGGATTGGGAGAGACCATATGGACTCTGGGAGTGTCGCGTCACCAAGAAGGGAAACGGAAGGAATGCTGGATGGCAGCGACGCCATTGCTGACTGGCCCATCCTTAACGCACTCCTCAACACTGCAGCCGGGGCAACCTGGGTCAGCGTACACCACGGAGGAGGAGTGGGTATCGGGTACAGCATCCATGCAGGCATGTGTCTAGTTGCCGATGGGACCCCAGAAGCTGCAGAAAGACTGGAAAGGGTCCTCACTACAGACCCAGGCCTGGGAATCGTGAGGCATGCAGACGCAGGCTACAGCACTGCCAAGAAGATCGCAAGAGAAAAGGGCATACGAATGCCCATGCTGAAGTGAACAACCAACACTTATCTCCCAACTTCCCTTCGCTCCACTCGGAGAAGATTGACTCAGATAACCATTGACGGATCACACCTTACTCTAGACCAGGTAGTTCAGGTAGCTAGAGAAAACGCCTTCGTCCTGATTGACGAAAACGCCCTAGCGAGAACTGCCCGTGGAAGAAGAGCCCTAGAGAAGCTTTTGGCCGAGAAGGGAGTGATCTATGGAGTCAACACAGGTTTCGGCGCATTATCCGATTTCAAGATTCCACGAGAGGATCTGAAGCTTCTCCAGTCAAACCTCATTCGAAGCCATGCAGCTAGTGTAGGTCGCCCCCATTCGCCCGACGTGGTGAGGGCGATGATGCTGTTGAGGGCGAATACTCTCCTGAAGGGATATTCGGGCATAAGGCCGGAAATACCCCGGCTCATAGTAGCCCTCCTCAACAAACGGGTACATCCCTACATTCCAGAGAAAGGCTCGGTCGGTGCCAGCGGAGACCTTTCGCCCCTGTCCCACATGGCTCTAGTACTGATGGGAGAGGGAAAAGCCGAGTTCAACGGGCGCTGGGTATCAGGCAAAGCCGCTCTGCAGAAGGTGGGGAGCCGTCCCATCGAATTTGAGGCGAAAGAAGGTCTTGCCCTCAATAACGGAACCCAACAGACGCTTGCCATAGGCTGCCTGGCACTACACGACTCCTACGCGCTACTAGCAACCGCCGAAGCTGCACTGGCTATGTCACTTGAGGCCATGAACGGATGGATTGACGCGTTTGACAAGCGAATCCATGATGTTAGACCGCATCCTGGCCAGAGAGCGGTCGCAGGCATTGTCCGGACCCTGCTCGAAGGAGGCCGAATGGTACGGTCGATAGGAAGAGACGACCCGCAGAACGGGAGACCGCAGGACCCCTACTCGTTCAGATGCGCCCCTCAGGTGATGGGCGCGGTCCAGGACGCGCTCGACTTTGTTAGACGGGTCCTGGAGACTGAGATGAATTCGGCAACCGACAACCCCCTCATATTTCCCAGAGACATGGTTTCTCTTTCCGGTGGGAATTTTCACGGTCAACCAATCTCGATGGCGATGGACTTCTTAGGACTGGCTGTTTCCAATCTCGCCAATCTGTCTGAGAGAAGAACGTCCGCTTTACTGGACCCGTCCCTCAACAACGGGCTTCCGCCATTTCTAGTAGGGAAGGAATCTAAACCAGGGCTGTCCAGTGGCTTCATGGCGGTCCAGTATACTGCCACGGCCCTTGTTTCGGAGAACAAGGTCCTAACTCACCCCGCCAGCAGCGACTCCATTCCCACCTCAAGCAACTTCGAAGACTTCGTCAGCATGGGTCCCGGAGCAGCCCACAAAGCCTCGACCATAGTTGAGAACGCCCAGTATGTAATCGCC
>CAYIBO010000043.1:0-10374 GCA_964361545.1 uncultured Candidatus Bathyarchaeia archaeon | reverse complement strand
TTTAGGCTTGGCGAGAAGCGGTTTGGGCCGTTCCGGGATGAAATGGTTGAGCTTCCGGCAGCAGCCGCTATGCTCTTGCTCTGCAAACGGAGAGCGGAACCCGTAGCCTGAGCGGTCCCGTGCATGGTCTCAGAGTGAGTCGCAGTACTCCAGCTAGGACCCCTGCGAAACCCGGAGTCCTCCACACAGTCGCCCGGACCAGATTACCTACAGCCGTCTACCCCCCTGGAAAGCTTCCAAAACCTAATTACAGAACCAACAGTCCAAGCCCAACCCTGTCCAACCCGTCCCACAATTCACCCCAAAAACCGCCAATCCAGCCGAGAACCGGCCAGAAAACAGCCTGATTCAACATTCCGAACCCCCACTTTCCCAACCACTCACAAGACCCCCAACTCTCCAGGGGATTCTCAGGACCCGCTCTCCACGGCCTCACCGGGCCCTAGTTCTTCTCGACCGCAGAGCTCCTGGAACTGTTTGAAGAGGACCCTATCAACCCGTACACCCGTCTGAAGCTTCACCAAACCTGTTATCATTCCCTAGACAGACTGGTACCAGTCAACCGTCACTGCTTCCTCCCCTGTTACCGTCCACCGTTACCAAACCCGTTACCGTTGAAGGGGTAAGGGGCGTCCGGAAAAACCTGGATACTTTCACCTCCACATCGCTCCCGCGGCCCGAACAGTCCCCCGTTGAGGCGTTTCGGTTCGAGCGGACCCAATCGGTAACCTTCTTAGCCCCATCAGCATACCAACCAATCCGAGAAATTCCTAGCAGAGGAAGGAGACACGGCCACGATCTACGATGAAGCCTTCGAGGCATGGCGGCGCGAGTTTCACTCTCAAGAACTCCAGTCCCTCCGACCCGACTTCTTCAAAGACGTCGCCTCTTACGTGAGACGGTTGAAAGAGGCGCAGAGGAACCTCGACCAGAAATCTCTGAAAGCACTCGTGCTCGAGGAGGAGCTCAGAAGGCTACAGCAACTCGTCCACCAGCTCGTCGACCGTCGGCTTGAGAAGATCAAACAGGTGGCCGGCCAAAAAGAGCCCGCACCCGTCGACCTTCCCGAGAAGTGGATACTGGAAGAATTCACGGGAATAGCTCGTCACGTAGGCAGGTTCAAGGAAGACCTAGCCCAGGGCAGAGAACCGTCAAACTTTCCTGAGAAGCAAAAAGGGACTCTGCTCGTCCGGTTCATCAAAGACCTCCCTGCCATAATCGGGGTCGACCTCAAAACCCACGGACCCTTCAAGACGGAAGACATAGCCAGCCTACCCTTCGAGAACGCTGAAATCCTCATCAGGCAAGGAGCAGTCGTCGAAATTAGGCCTCGTCTCCAAGAAAATGAATAAATGGGCGGCCCTCCACCTCACCGCCCTTTCACCGGGTATCAAAATTGAAGTTTCCAAAAGAGCTCAACACCTACTGCCCCAGGTGCAAACACCACACAATGCACGCTGTAGCAGTCTACAAAGCGGGCAAAGCACGAGCCATGGCCTGGGGCAGCAGACGGCAAGAGCGACGGAAGCACGGCTACGGAGGGCAGAAGTTCCCCGAGCTCAAACGAACAGCCAAAACCACAAAGAAATCACTCCTCAAACTGAAATGCCGCGACTGCAATTTCACAGTTGAGAGACTGGGCATAAGGCTGCGAAAGCTGGAGGTCGGGGCCTAAGCCTTGAGATGGGAACTCATACCAAAACCTAGAAGCGTCTTCTTACGGGTAAAATGCCCGAAGTGTGCAAACGAACAGATTGTTTTCGAACGAACTAGCAACTACATCAAATGCAACGTCTGTGATGAGCTCGTGGCCGAACCCACCGGTGGAAAGGCCAAGGTCCGAGGAGAAATACTTCAAACCCTGACCTAGAAGCGAGTCGAACCCCTCCCATGAGCGCCCAGTCCTCCCAAACAGTCTTCCCCGAAATAGGCGACCTCGTAGTCGCAACAGTCACCAGAATAGTAGACTATGGAGCCTACGTCAAGCTAGACGAGTACCAGGGTCTCGAAGGCCTAGTCCACATCCAAGAAATCTCCAGTACATGGGTCCGAAACATACGCAACCACGCCCGCGAAGGCCAGAAACTCGTCCTCAAAGTGCTCCGCGTCAATCCCCAGAGGAACCAAGTCGACCTGTCACTGAGAAGAGTTACCGGTCGCGAAAAGTCGGAGAAGATGCTGGAGTGGAAGAAGGAGCGAAAGGCCGAGTCGATTCTGAGGAGCGCCGCGGACAAGCTCCAGAAAACACAGGGAGAGGCTGAGACTGTCCGAAATGCCATCTTGGACAAGTTTGGCGGCCTCTACTCGCCTCTAGAAGAGGCTCTTGACGAGGGTCCTGAAGCGCTAGTCGAAGCTGGAGTATCAACGGATTGGGCACAGGCTCTCGCGGAAATCTCCAAGACAAGAATCAAGCTTGAAAGGTCAAAGGTCCGAGCCACCGTCTCTGTCTCCTGTCAGAAACCAGGTGGGCTGGAGAAAATCAAGCAAGCATTCGCCGCCGCAAAGAAAGTGAGAAAACCGAGAGGGACAGAGGTCAAAATCTACACCGTCGGCGCGCCCAAGTACAGGGTGGAAGTAGAAGCAAAGAACTTCGAAACTGCGGAGAAAACCCTCAACTCCGTAGTGGAGGAGGTCCTATCCTCCATCAAGAGCCAGGGCGGAGAAGGAAGGAAGCTCGGTTGAAATGGCTGATGCGAAAATGCACCAAGTGCTCGCGCTATACGCTGAAAGAGTCCTGCCCGGTCTGCGGGGCACCAACTAAGATACCGCACCCGGCAAAATTCTCTCCAGACGACAAATACGCAAGATACAGAATGGAAGGCTTAGAACAGAACAGCTAAGCCGCTCTACATCTTCGTCAGCGGCACAGAGGCACTCACAGCAATATCGAACAGTCTTGCCGGGTCTCCGGGCCATCTGGCTCGGACCAGTATCGGGCTTCCATCGCTCGGCGGTGCTGGCAGGGGCCAGGCACTGGAGGGGACTGTAAACGCTCCCGTCGATGTCGTATTTGCGCTGGCAATTAGGTTCCAAGTGTTTCCCTTATCCAGAGTATACTCTACAACTATCGGTACTGTCTGTGTTTCAATCGGCTGTCCCGCTGACGTTGTAAGGATTCCCGTTATGTTTGTAGTGCCGGTGCTCGAAATGACTGCAGGGTTTAGCTGAACGGTGAGGGATGTTGCCGTTGGATACTTGACTGAATAGACTAGGACGAAAGAGCTGGTTGACGAGAAGGCTTTGGTGAAGAAGCTCGGCGTGTGGCCATCGATGTCCGGTGTACCACTTGGTAGCCCGCCGGGGAAGCCGTCCCTCATCAGCAGGCCCAGCACGGTGTTGCTTGCTGGGAGTTGAGTTCCACCAGCGTTTGTGGTGATCGCTTTCTCGTCCGTCTTTCCTCCTATGATAATCTGCCGACGATACTCTGTGGTTCGACCCTCGTTGTCTCTGATTTCCCTGAAGTTGATCGTGGCAGGGCCCAGTGGCGTGTCAAACTTAGTCCCGTTGGCAATCCTGACCATCCAATACCATTTGCTGTCTTCGCCATATCCGCAGAACTGGGGCGCGCCCGCTCCAGTTCCGCACAGTCCTCTATTGTAGCTGACAAACACTGCTACGTGGGTTACGCCGTAACGCTGCATCAAGTGGACTGCCAGGGACTCGTTCAGCATGAAACCTGTCGCTATGCTCTGGATCTGCGTCAGGTTTCCAGTTCCGTTGTCCGCGAGCGTATGGAGCCCTGAGTTCACCGAGATCCAGTACCCATAGTCCCACCATGCGAAAACGACGCTTGTCGAGGGCAGGTTGTTGTTCATCCAAGACAACGTTTCAACCCAGTCAGGTACGAAGGCTCTCACCGGAAGGCTTGAAGCAGCTATCGTTACGGGAGAGTATGCTGACTGGACAGCGTTCACGAAGGAAGGCACAACTAGAACGAGGATAATGAGCAGAATTCCTAGGCTGAACTCGCGGCTTACACGGCTCTGGAACCGTAGCTTGCGCCGCGAGAATATGACCGATTGCTGTATGATATCCATAGCTGGTTTGCCGAGTTCCACTACTGTGATGGCTGCGAGTACGCTGATGGCAGGGGCCAGTATCAGTGTCAGACGGACGAGGCTGGCGGCGAAGTAGAAGGCCGTGGCTCCGAAGATGATAAGGAGAATATCTCCTTCACGCAGTCGCTGGAAGGCAAAGAAGAAACCGAAAACAGCCAGCAACGTCAGGCTACCAAGTTCGAGAAACAAGCTGGCCCACGTAGAGGGGCGGTTCTCGGCGACGGACGCGACTAGTGGGATGTTCTGGCGGACGAACGGGTTGATGGTGGTCAGGAATTTTCCCACTGGGGCTGTAAGCAGCCCCCCTTGGACCAGGAAGAACACGACGGCCACAACACCTGCAACAGATAGGCCGAAAACGGTCAGCTTTCCCGTGGTAGTAGCTACCATCCTGAAGAGTTGCATGATTACCAGTACTCCCATGACCCCTACCATGGCGAGGGTGGTGCTGTCTGTGAGGAAGATGCGTCCAAGCTGCGGGATCTGAGTACCGGTGTAGAGGAAGAATCCTTGGGTGATACCGTAGCCCAGCATCAAGCGGGGACTGTACCGTCTCAAGACCACGAGGGCTAGGGCGAAGAGTCCGAGGACTTCAGTGGCGTAGCGGAAGCTTCCCCAGGAAAACGCCATCCAGATCAGGCTGAGGCTGGAGAGGATGCTGTAGATGATTGTGGCTTTCAGGGTCCGGGTGGGGCTTACAGCTCTTATGAAGAAGAGGAAGGTCAGTATCATGGCGGGAATTCCTACCTCTTCGTTGTCGAAGAAGCCGAGGCTTGTCCTGCTGAGCAGGCTTGAGTTAAAGGCGAGGAATAGCCCCGCGAAGAGTCCCGCGCTCTTGCCCCAGAGGTCCTTGGCGAAAAAATAGGTCACTAGAACAGCGAAGGCACCCATCAGGACAGGTGTGTATACGGCTACGTCGTAGAGGCTTATACTAACGCCGAGGGATTGTAGGAACAGGTAAAGCATGGCGCCTGTGATGCTTGTTCCAGGATAGCTGGTAGTGACAGATTCCCGTCCAAAGGGGAACCAGGCCGTTGTGTCCACGTAATTGTACCAGCTTTCCCAACCGTTGTTCACTATCTGGCGCATGTTGTTGAAGGCGAAGTAGGGGTCGAACTCGCTGATGAAAGCCCCAAAGCGCAGGGGAAGAATGCGGATCAGCGTGGCAAGGACGAGAATGATCGCTAGAATAGTGTAG
Source organism: uncultured Candidatus Bathyarchaeia archaeon (assembly GCA_964361545.1). Taxonomy (GTDB): domain Archaea; phylum Thermoproteota; class Bathyarchaeia; order 40CM-2-53-6; family 40CM-2-53-6; genus BA-19. The sequence continues at coordinate 5,118 of CAYIBO010000043.1, read as the reverse complement.
TGGAGGTATGTGGCGCGCGATATCGACCGCAGGGTCTTGCCTATGGCTCGAAGGCGGGACCCTATGCTTTCCCTGCTTAGGCCGGACTTTATCGCTGAAAAGCGGCCTTCTGCCTCGTCACTCATTTCTTGTGAGCAAACTCTCCGGCGTATTATGGTAACGGGAAGGGGGCGAGGGCGATAGGGTGTTAATATCCTTGTGGTTCAACCGTCTATCTCTCCGCCTAGAGCCTAGCGAGGTCTCGGGGATTACCATACTAACCCTATTCGGGAATGGAGGAGACCGGACTAAACTTGAGGTCATTCTACGGGGAGCTCCTTAAGCTTCAGCGACGGCTCATCTGCATCAAGCCTAGCTTCTAAGCCGACAGGAATCGTAACGTGCACTTTTCCGTGGCCACACTGGAGCCCTACAATGGCCGGTCTCTTGAAAGGTAGAATTCTCTCCCTAAGGACTTCCTCCATGCTAGGCATTGGCTCTTCTGCTTTGGGCACGTCGCTAAACTCTCCTGCGATGATGCCAGCAACTTTGTCGAGCTTGTTTGCCATAGACAAGTGGGTTAGTCCTCTGTCAACCATCTCTGGAGATGAGTAGACTTCCTCAAAGAAGAACAGACGGCGATCAAGGTTGATCTCGAAGGGAGTTGCGAGGGTTTCTTCACATGTCTCCAAATTGCCTCCCATTAGGGGTCCACTGGCCTTTCCGTCGTGGATTGTTCGCAACAGCATTCCGCCGGGCGGGTTTGCCAACTTCAGATCTGATTTGCCTGACATGAGCTTGAGGGCTCTTTCGAAGTTATCTCGTTTGATCCGCAGGTCATCAGACCCCAGCGATTGGTCGAGGTGCGAGGCGCTGGGACCGTGGAAGGTGATGAGGCCCGTGCACTGGTAGATGGCAACGTGGAGGAAGGTTATGTCGCTGTAGCCCATCAAGATTTTGGGATTGTCTTTGATAGCGTCGTAATCGAGGAGGGGGAGGAGTCGTCCAGCGCCGTAGCCCCCTACTGCGCAGAAGATGGCGTAAATTTTCTGGTCTTGGAAAAGTGTCATGATTTCTTGGGCGCGGTCTTTGTCGGGTGCGGCCATGAAACCTGTCTTCAGCATGTGCCGTGTCGCGTGTCCGAGCTGGATGTGGTATCCTTGTTTTGTGAGGAAGTCGATTCCGGCTTTGAGAGAGAACGGGTCCGCGTAGCTGGAAGGAGAACAAATGCCGATTGTGTGTCCGGGTTTGAGCCGTGGAGGTTTGATGATCTTCAAGCCGGACTGGATTTGGACGCGGGTTGACTGGATAAAGCTGCGTAGTCTAGGAGGGTTCTTAGAGTTTGGAGCCGCAGTTCTTGCAGAACGAAGCATGAACAGGGTTCTGGGTCTTGCAGTTTGCGCAGAATCCCTTTCTCTGGAACGCTCGAGGAATCGTGAACGTTTTTGTTGCACCGGAGTAGAGGTTGAACTTGTCCCCGCACTCACACTGGAAACGGGACACTTGGTATTGGTGGAACTTCCATTCTCGTTCTGGTGGTCCGGCGACGATGCTGCCGCACCGTGGACAGTTTAGGGCCACGAGAATTCCCCTGAGGGCATTGTTTCTGGAAACGGATATTTAAGATGGGATTGCCCAGCGAGTGAAAGTAAACTGGGGTTTGCGGCTTCCCGGGTCTGTGTCACAGACCTTGGTTGCATAATTTTTCTTCTCTAGCAGGGCTGTTTCTGTCTGGTGGCTGTTTTGTGCGATTCTCCGGGTTCAGGGCCTGGAATAGGTGTTATCTGGTGTTTGGGAGGGTGCCTGAAAGCCGCTAGGACTCAGCATGGTCTGGCGGGGGGTTCAAGACTCGTGGGCTTGGATTGTGAAACGGGTTTTATTTTGAGCTCGTCGGGACTGTTTCGGCCCGGTTTGGCCTGTGGTCAAGGTTTGATTGGGACCCGTGTGAGGCGTGGACTTGCCTTGTTGTAATTACCGGATGTTGACAGTCCGTCGGGGGTCTGGTAGGCGAAAGTAAACTGCTCGATGTATTGCAAGACTGGGGCACGCCGCGACTTTCGGAGCCTAGAACGCAGGGGGAAGCAGCTTCGATTGTCTGGATGGATTCTTGGAGGGGTTCACACTATGAATATTCCAGTATGATATCGCGTATCACTTGGACAACATCTTCACACTTATCGGTGATTGTCTCCATGAGTTCGTAGATTTCCTTCAGCTTGATAATGGCTATAGGGTCTCGGGTTTTGAAAAGGGCTGCGACGGACTCGTTCAGAACAACATCGGCTTCGTTCTCAAGCCTGTCGACCTCATTGCAGCGAATCTCAATCTCGGGAGCCTTGATCTTCTGAATCTTGGCGAAGGCGAAGTCTATCTCCTCCACAGACTTGACCACCAAGTCCGTGAACCTGCGCATCGGGTCCGTAGGGGAGGCGATTTCGTAGAGATACAGGCGATTCGCAACGGCATAGATGTAGTCGAGAACATCATCATAAAGCGACGCCAGCTTGCTGATATCCTCCCGGTCAATAGGCGTCACGAAACTCTTGGCAAGATGATCGTAGATATCGTGAACGATCTCGTCCCCTTGATGCTCAATCTCCTTGATTCTATTCCGCTTCTCGCCAAGACCGTCATACTGAAGAATCAGTTCTCGCAAAGCCTGAGCCCCTGCGAGGACATTCTTGGACTCCTGCTCTAGAAGCTGAAAGAAAAGCTTCTCGCGGGGAATAAGAATTTCACGCAAACCCATTGCTATTATCTCGCACTGTGCGACCTTTGGCTTCGATACATATATCCTACGACATACGTTCCAGCCAGAGCCAGAGTAATAACCCCACCTCCTCTTTCCATGGCCTAGGGAGTGACACGACGTCCTCGGGCCCAGCGCCCGTTGAGATGTAGGACCAGAAGCCCTAGGGTGAAAATGAGAGAAGGAGCTTGGCTACTACAAAGGCGATGAGCATGCAGACGGGGAACGTCAAGACCCAGGCCCTCACAATATCTCGGCTAACCCCCCACCTGACAGCGGAGAGCCGACGCGTGGCACCCACCCCCATAATCGAAGTGTTAATCGTGTGGGTAGTGCTTATCGGGATTCCCAGGCGAGAAGCTAGCTCGATTGTCGTGGCCGCGGCAGTCGCCGCGGAAAAACCATGCACCGGCCTCAGCTTGTTGATTCGAAGCCACATCGTCTTGACACCCCGCCAGCCTCCAAATATTGTTCCAATCCCAATCGTCACGGCACTGAGGAGTATAACCCATAAGGGCACCTGAAAGGTCTGCAGGACACCGCTCAAGAGAAGCACAAGCGTGAAAGTACCCATGAACTTCTGACCATCGTTGGAACCGTGGCTGAAAGCCATGAATCCTGCCGAAAAAATTTGCAGCTTACCGAAGATGCGATGAATCCTGAAGGGGGTCTGCTTCGCCCCAAGATGATAGATAACACCCATCAGGAGGAGTCCTCCGAAGAAGCCCAGAAAGGTCGAGAACATCAACCCGATCAGAACTTTCTGCCAGCCTATCCACAGGATTGCCTGCGGTCCTGCAGTCGCAAGGCCGGCTCCAGTCAAGCCGGCAACTAGCGCATGAGACTCGCTGGTGGGCAGCCCGTAGTACCAGGCTAACGAACTCCAGAAGACTATGCCAACCATTGCAGCAGCCACCGTGTAGATATTGATCACGTCAAAACGGACTATGTCCTTACCTATCGTCGTCGCTACCGCTGTCCCGGACATCGCCCCCAGAGTGTTCAAGACAGCAGCCAACAAGACAGCCTGAAGAGGAGACAAGACCCTTGTGGAAACCACTGTTGCGATGGCGTTTGGAGCATCAGTCCAGCCATTGACAAACTCAGCAGCCAAGACTAACGCAAGAACCACCAGTGCAGCAAGGGTCAGCTCCAAGGGTCGTGGCCTCAGACAAGGCTCGCCCCCATACGACCCCAGATATTTCTTCTCTTTCCTACTCCCACTCCCATCAGAAGCATTTCATGTAGGAATCTGCACTAGCACGGAAGCCTGGAATGAAAATATCGGTCCAAACCCACACGCTACCAGATCGGCCAGACCAGGCGTCCTACCCATCATCTCTTCCTAACCAGTTCGAGGACCATCCCAGCGAGAAGATGGTAGTTGTGTTCGGCTCGGGCTTGAGAGTCTGAAGAGAGTATCCGAGTATTCTGAGGACATTGCAGAGATGGCGATTAATCTGACAGCTAGGAGGCAGGACCTGTACCAGGCTCGCTAGGAGCTTCTCGCTTTGGAAGCTGAACCTTCGGTCTTCTAAAGTTGAGACGTGCCATTATCGTTTCCAGTCGAGGTGCAAGGGAACGAGTTGTGAATGCCTTCTTCAACATGATCGGTCCCAGAAGAGTCGTGGCCATGACTACTGTTATGAGTGCAGTGTACACGTCATTGAAGGGACCTCTGAGGACTCCCGATGTGAAGCCTATACCCGCGATTACGAGTCCTACTTCTCCTCGGGATGCCATTCCCACGCCGACACGAAGACCCATGTCAGGGTTCTTCAGAAAGATGGCGGCAGGAATTCCGCAACCAATAATCTTGCTGACCACAGCCACGAGAAGGACAACTAGCACTAGGAAGTAGGAGACGTTAAGGAACGCTCTAGGGTCTATCCGCGCTCCAATGGAGGCGAAGAAGAGTGTTCCAAAGATGTACAGAAGCTTCTCCGTGTAATCCTTAACCCTCTCGATGGCTTTCGAGTTGGCCACGGCCATTCCCGCAGAGAAGGCTCCGACAAAGGGTGATAACCCGAGGGTGTATGCCACGGCAGCGACGCCGAAGCAGGAGGCTGTAGAGGCGGCTTCCACCGTCCCCTCGGTTTGCCATCTGCTCGTTGCATTCATAGCGCGAGGCAGGAGATACACTGAGGCTGCCAGTAGACCGAGCCAGAGGGCGAAGAGGACGCCAACGGTCCTCACGATTAGCAAGACATCTGGGGCTTGACCCTGTAGAAAGACCGAGGTGACACCGGCCAGGACCGCCAGACCGAGGACATCATCGATGACGGCCGCGTTAACGAGTAGTCTGGCCTCGACTGAATGTAGCTGTCGAAGTTCCTCGAGGGTCCGAACAGTAACCGCGATGCTAGTGGCTGTCAGGGTGGCCCCTATGA
>CAYIBO010000042.1:0-10670 GCA_964361545.1 uncultured Candidatus Bathyarchaeia archaeon | reverse complement strand
CCCTCTGCAGCGGGAGAAATATTCCGTTTCTTCAGGTCTCCTCTGGCTTGGTTCCGCGAGTGGCTCTGAGCCAGATGGTTGGTGCGGGTGCCGTTATGTTGCAGAGCTTCGGAGTCGTAGGGGATGTGCGAGCCGGTCTGCTGGAGGCGGGGCGCGAACTCATCAGGATTCGTGGTCAGTTGAGGGCTGAGGTTCCGCTCTCTAGGAATCGGGCAAAGCATGTTGCCCTGAGACTGGAGGGGAGGTTACCAGTCATCTATTGTCTTCAGCGCATGTCTTCCGTAGCTCGCCGGGCGAAGAACCAGTTCGCTGAGAACAGTAAGCTTGTTGCCAAGTATGATCTTCTGCCAGAGGCGGGGCATAACGAGGTCGAGGCGTGGCAGGGCAGGAATCCTCACATGCTGCCTGTCTTGGTGCACGATTCGAAGGAGTCGAGGGAAGAATCGACAGTCTTCAGGGCCTTCAAAGCCGTACTTCGAAAAGTAGGAGAAGTCAGACCTTTGGAAGTTAGGACTGGGGCATCTTCTGCATTGGGACGGTTGCTTGGGCCCGTCTTGTTCTTGGATTACGTATCCGTCTATCTTGCTTTCTTGAGGGGTGTGGACCCCACTCCCACCTTTGGGATTGGAGAGTACCGTCGCTTGAACTCGGAGATGCGACGGTGAAAAGGAAGGAACTTCTCACTCGCATTGTGCGCCCGCGTATACCTCGTTTATCTTTTTCGAGTGAGAGAGGCCTTATATCCCGTCCATCTGCGCCGCTGGGCAGCGCTGGCGCTGAAGCCTGTTGACAGGCTTCTGGCTAAGGCTTGACTGCTAGGACAGAGGTGTGAGAACAGAATGAGAGGTAGAAATTGGAAGGGTAGGAATGTACGGACAGAGATGAAGACGCTGGAGTGTCCCCGCTGTCACGATCATGTTCGTCTGGACAGGTATACTGCGCACATCACGTCCTGTCCGCAGCCTGTGGTTACTAGCGGCTGATTACTTGTCTGGCAGGCTTGTGGCCGGGCCGTCTTCTACTTGGGCCGGACATGGATGATGCTTGGAACCGCCGAAATGCTTTCACCTTCCCAGGGCCAGGAGGACGAAGCTAGGGTTTCAAGCTCCCGGGTCTCGCGTCTCACGATTCTGATGACCACCCCCCCTCTACCCCTCTGGAGAGGCGTATGTCTGTCTGGCGGGTGTTCTGGGCGAGTTTCAGGGGTTTAAGCCCATAATCGGGCTGGAACCATTTTCGTGATACGGCGTACTCGTGTGTGGATGGTGGAAGCTTTCCGAACAAAATGCGGAGGGGTCAAAATCACGGGTTTAGATTCCCGAAAGGGGTTGATTTTGGGCTTGGTCAGCCCGACAGAGTAGAGAAGTAGAGTAATCCTGTCATAGAATTGCTCGGGGTCCTCTGTCGCTGCTAGTTCAATGCTATCCTTTAGCCACGCCTATGGGTGTCATCCGAACAACCTTCATCCCTATTCCCAACTGGTGGCTGACCTCGGCCACTCGGTCCACATCCTTGTATGCATCCGGAGCCTCTTCCGCCACGACCTCCATGCTCGCGGCCCGAACGACGATTCCACGGCTCTCCAAGGACTTCTTCAAATCACTCCCCACCCATTTCCGTTTCGCGGCAGACCTGCTCATGAAACGTCCAGCCCCATGGGCCGTGGTTCCAAAGCTCAACTCCATCGCCTTCGGAGTACCAACAAGGACCCAGCTACTGGTGCCCATGCTCCCAGGGATCAACACTGGCTGGCCCACATCCCTGTACTCCGCTGGAATATCCGGGTGCCCCGGCGGGAAAGACCTCGTTGCACCTTTACGATGGACCATCACCTTCTTCATCCCTCCGTCAACCTTGTGAGTCTCCAATTTAGCCACGTTGTGTGCCACATCATATACAATCCTCATGTCCATCGAATCAGCAGCCCGACCAAACACTTTCTCAAACGCCTGCCGGACCCAGTGGGTTATCATCTGCCGGTTGACCCAGGCAAAATTGCAGGCCGCCGACATGGCCGGCAGATAGTCCCCGGCCTCAGGACTCTTGCCAGGACACGCGGCCAGTTCCCGGTCTGGAAGTTTGATGTTGTACTTCTGGACAGCCCGCTCCATTACCCGGAGATAATCGCTGCAAATCTGATGACCATAGCCTCGGCTGCCTGTATGAATTAGAATCAAAATCTGGCCCTCTTTGCGGACGCCAAATCGGTCAGCGATACGCTTGTCAAAGATCTTGTCGGCTCGCTCTATCTCGATGAAATGGTTGCCGCTTCCAAGACTTCCCAGCTGTGGCGCCCCACGGGACCTTGCATTGCTGGACACCTTTGAGGGGTCCGCAGCCTCCATGCAACCTTCCTCTTCGATCGTCTTCGGGTCCTCAGGCCACGCATAGCCTCGGTCTAGGGCCCAGTCCAGCCCGTCTGTTACGGCCTTGTCGAGCTCCATGGTGCTGAGTCTGATCTGTCCACGGCTTCCCAGGCCGGAGGGTACGAAGTTGAAGATGGCGTCAACTAGTTTGGCGAGGGATGGCCTCACTTCTTCCTCTGTGAGGTTTGTCCTGATAAGCCGCACTCCGCAGTTTATGTCATACCCGACCCCGCCTGGGCTGATGAGACCTTCGTCGTAGTCTGTGGCTGCTACTCCCCCTATAGGGAAGCCGTAGCCTTCATGCCCGTCGGGCATGGTTATGGCGTACTTGTAGATACCGTCTAGGTGGGCCACGTTAACGCACTGCTGTATGGTCATGTCTGTTTTCATTTTTGCCAGCAGGTCTTCGTCGGCGTAGATTCTTGCCGGCACCTTCATGCCCGGCTGGTAGTCTTGTGGGACTTCCCATATGTTGGGAGCTACTTTGTTGACGGGTATGTGGGCGCTGGACCGTCCGCCCATACGTGCTACCTGGCTGCTCATGTCCGATCCTCATTAGGGGTCTTGTGGGATTCCTTATAAGGCTCATTGGGTTTGCCAGTTGTGAAGCTTTAGAAGACAATGGGCTTCGGAGGCTTAGAGGTCGAGGATGTACCTCACTGTGATCTTGCCCGGAGCTCTCTCCACTACCATCATGTGGTAGGTTACTCCTTTTACCTCCACCTTTCCCGCGTGGCGGCTGGGCTGGAAGGGCTCGCCCTTGGCCCTAGCTGTCAGGTGTAGAGTGCTGTCTGTACTTGATACCGGAGCGACTTCGAACTCTCCAAAGACCAGTCGGTCGATCTCGAACCTCAGGAGTAGCTCTTCGAGCCAGTTGTAGAGAAGTTCCAGCTCATCGTGGCCTGAAGTCTCTATCTCCTCCGTCATTGTGGGCCGAATTTTCCTGATGTCGACGATTGTTTCCGAGAAGCCAAGCGCGGCCTGGGCTAAGGCTCTCTCGAAGGTCTCGCCCCAGGCTTCGACGAAAGCATCGGTTACGTGTTCCAGGAAGCGGCGGCCCTCCCGGATCTGGTTTGGCATGCCGGCTATTCGAAGGCTCGTGTCCCGGAACCACTTATTAGGTAAGTTCCGGCCGGAGGCTTGCTGGACCTGAAGGCGGGGGACCGCGCCGGGATAACGCAACGCTGGCGGGGCGTGCGTCCTGTGGGCCGAGTGGATTAACCCTGCGTGTGTGGGTCCAGAGGCGCAGATCTCCACCGTTTTGGAGAGCGTGGGCCTTGAGAGCCTGTGGCCCTTGCGGGCCGCGTGGGTTCGAATCCCACTCCCGGCGCCAATCTTCCCTGAATCTCCCTTTTGCGACTATGCCTTATTGGCGGTAGTAGTTCGGGGGTTTCTTGAGGCGAAACGCCTTTGAGCCCTCCCGAAAGTCTGGGCTCGTGATCGTTTTCAATAATTCCCTGTAGGCCGTCCGCAATGCTTTCTTAGGAATCGCTTCCTTTAGAATTTGCTTGAAACCGGCGTTTGAGATTGGAGAGACCTTCGAAATATACGACAGGATGTTTCGTGTAGTTGAAAGGAGTTCTTTCTCTGGGACAGCATGGTTGACCAGGCCAATTCTCTGGGCTTCCTCAGCCGACACAGGCCTCCCAATTAGGTTCATCTCGACAACCTTCTTGCCGCCCATCAGGAAGGGTCCTACGGCCGCGGAAATGCAGCAAAGTGCTCCCACTCGCCCGCCTGAAAATGCGAACACGGACCGGGTGGAGGCTATGACAATGTCTGACGCGAGGGCAATTTCGGCCCCGGCGCCGTATGCGACCCCGTGAACCATGGAAATTATTGGTTTCTCGGAGGCAAAGAAAGCTTCCCAAAATGGCTTTACCAGGCCATAGACGAAAGACCCTGCCTCTGTCCTCGACTTGAACTCGCCCACTTCCTTGATGTCTAGGCCCGCGGAGAAGGCCGACCCCCTACCCGTTATGATGATGAACCTGACTAGCTTGTCAGCACTCGCAGCCTCCAAGCTTTTCCTCAATTCCTGAAACATCCTCTTGGACAGTGCGTTCAGAACGTCAGGCCTGTTCATCGTAACCCATGCTATGTGCTGTCGGACTTCGTATTCGACGTTCAAGAATCCTGCATCCATCTCGGGCTCTCTAGGTCTTTGCGGTGGTCTGGGAAGTTATTCTAGCTTCCCCTTCCTGGTTCGAGAACGTTTTTGAAGCTCTCCCCTCGCCTTCAGGGCCTACAACGGTGGAATTTTCTGATCAATCTTCCCTACAATTCAAACATTAAACTGAGGACAGTCCTGGAAAGGGTGAATAGTCATGAGTTCCTCCAATCCCTCTGGGACTGTATCAACGTCAACGCGGTGAGAAGACTTGGCCTATCTGATCACGGACGGGTCCACTTCGCCATCGTCTCCAATATCGCCTTGAAGGTCCTGCGGAACTTGCACGAAGCTAACGTTCAGCCAAACATTGTCACGGACCATTCTCTTACACAGGATGATGCTGAGGTTGTAGTTTTTCTCGGGGCCGTCCTTCATGACCTAGGAATGGTTGCCCACCGAGAGAACCACCAAATCTTCAGCGTCTCCCTCGCCTCACAAATACTTCCCGAGCTCTTGAACGGAGTCTACAATGAAAGGGAGCGAGCCATCATCACGGCCGAAACCCTCCATTGCATCTACGCCCACGAATCAGAAATTCCACAGTTCACCCTTGAAGCAGGAGTGGTAAGAGTTGCTGATGCTCTGGACATGAAAGAAGGCCGCGCCCGCATCCCGTTCATCGCGGGCAAGAAGGACATTCACGCGCTGTCCGCCATGTCCATAAGAGATGTGAAGATCCGAAAGAGCAAGCTGAAGCCGGTAATCGTGGAGATTAGCATGTATAACGAATCCGGAATCTTCCAGGTTGACCAGCTTTTGAAGAAGAAAATCGCAGGCACAAAACTTGAAGGCTTCATCGAGGTCGTGGCTCAAGTAGAGAATCAGCAGAGAAAGAATGTACTCTCAAGGTACACCCTCAGCACCGGCGCTGAGTCGCCACCCTCACAGGTCTCAGTTCACAAATAGCAGAAAGCGATTCTTCAGAAGAAGACTGTTCATTCAGTCTTGGTAAGTTTGCCGTATCGCCCTACGTTAAGCTGCAATTCCCCTCTGAAGGAGTCGACATATCCATTCTCGATCTGAACCGTGTCGTTGGGTGACACTTTCGATATGTTCTCATTCCACAAAGTGACCTTGACCGTCCCAGACTCGTCCTGGAGCGTTGCCGTCGCCACCTGGCCCGGCCCGAACTTGGTCTGGACGTCTCTCGGACCGTCGATGTTTATGATCTTCCCGCTAACGTCTACTCTCCGCATACCCGGTTTCAATTCAATGATCTTCGTCCCTTATTCCCCCTTCACAACTTCTCCTGTGGCGAAGCTGCCTCTCACGACTGTTATTCTAACCTTTACCTTGTCCCCCGCGTTGGTTCCCGGAACGAATACGACGAAGTTGTTGATTCTCGCAATGCCGTCTCCGCGCCGTCCAACAGATTCGATCGTGACGTCGGCCTCCTGACCCTCCTCAACGGGAGCAGGACCCCTATCGCGTTCAAACCCACGGTCTCGACTGCCATAGCCTCCTCCACCGCCCCTTCCGCCATATCCCCGTCTTCCGTAGCTTCGTCCCGGCCTATCTTCTCCCGAACCCTTATCCTCCAATATCTACATGGCTCCTATGTTCTGAATCGGGCCAGTTCGAGTCCGTCTGGAACAGTTCTAGAAAGCAATACCACGTGAGGTCGTGTCACGTAGAACCACCTTCATACAATCCCGGAGCTGACTCAAACCCCGCCTTGAGGAGTCCTTCGGATCTTGAAACGTATTAAAGATTTGAGCTAGGCGACAATCTCGACCTTTAGAGTTGAGGTTCCCTCAGGCGATTCAGAGGATAGCGCGGTCAGCTCGATGGCTTCCGCCTTGAGCGTTCGAAGGATTGCTTCCTGGCTCTCCTGAAGTACCTTCAGGCTTTCCTTTGGGGCAGTGATGAGCAGCTTCCTAATTGGCGATTTTAGGGCGAGGCCCTTCTCTGACTTCGTGCGTCTGGCAGTAGCTATAGCCTCTACCACCGTTTCGCCGTCACGTATTGTTCTCTCATCTAGAAGCTCACGTTCTGGAATGGGCCAATTGCTTTGGTGTACACTCTGAGCCGGTTCTGTCTTGGGAAGTTGCAGGTAGATCGACTCTGACAGGTGTGGACAGAACGGCGCAATTAGCTTGCATATTGTGATTATTACCTTGTAAAGGCAATATTGAGCTGTCTCCCGACTGTCCAGGATTGCATCGGGCTGGAGTCGATACTTGACGGCTTCAAGGTAGTCGTCTGCAAGCGAGTGCCATGTGAAGTTTCGAATCGCTTCCAGTGCCAAGTTGAACTGGAAGTTGTCGAGGGCTTCAGACACTTCCGATATAAGCTTTTGTGTTGAGCCTAGAATCCACCGGTCTAACAGAGCGAGATTGCCTGGTTCCCGGCTAGGAATTTTCGCGGGGAGGTTTGCGAGGGTGAATCTGGCAATGTTCCAGAGCTTGGTGAGGAACTTTCTTCCATGCTCCACTTCGGTCCACTTGAAGGGTATGTCGTACCCTGTTGAGCCACCTGTGGCGGCCCATTGTCGAAAGGCGTCGGCTCCGAGCTTCTTGAGGGCTTCCTCGGTCTCAACGGTGTTTCCGTACGACTTGTGCATCATTCTCCCGTCAGTCCCTCTGACCATGCCGTTGATCAGCAGTGTCTTGTAGGGAGCGGTTTGGAACAGGGCTAGGCTTCTGACTAGGAGGTAGTAGTTCCATGTCCGGACTATGTCGAGTCCGTTGGGCTGAAGGTCAGCTGGAAAGAGTCTGCTGAACTGGTCAGGGTGTGTTGGCCAGCCCGCGTGAACTGCGCAGGTGATGGACGAGTCCATCCAGGTGTCGAGAACATCTTTTTCTCCAATGAGCTCCTTAGACCCGCATCTAGGGCATTTTTCGACCGGAGACGGATCCTCTCTCGGATCTACTGGCAACTTCTGCTCTTCAGGGACGATGATTTCCGAACATTTTTTGCAGTACCAGACTGGGATTGGTGTTGCGAATATTCGTTGACGAGAAATCACCCAGTCCCAGTCTAGGGACCTGGCCCAGTCGATAAGTCTCTGTTTGGCGAAGGACGGTACCCATCGGAGTTTCTCGGCCCATTCGAGAACTGCTTCTGTCATTTCGCGGGTCTTCATAAACCACTGTGGACGCGATATGATCTCCACCGTCGTCTCGCACCGCCAGCAGGTGCCTATGCTCTGTTGTGAGGATTCTGTCTTTGGGAGTCTTCCCTCATTCTTTAGCTCTTCAACGATCCGCTTCCGGGCTTCTTCTACGGTGAGGCCTTTGAAACGGGCGTCCTCCGTGGTGATTCTTCCGTTCTCACTCATAGCCTGAATTACTGGCAAACCGTGCTTTTTCTGCCACTTGACGTCCATTTTGTCTCCGAACGTGCATACCATTACTGCGCCTGTGCCGAATGAGGAGTCGACTTCCTCGTCGGTGATGATGGGGACTCGCTGTCCGAATAGTGGTACTGTTATTGTGTGGCTCAGCAGCTGTTTGTATCGTGGATCCTCAGGGTGTACAGCTACGGCAACGCACGCTGCTAGAAGCTCTGGCCGGGTTGACGCAATCTCGATACTCTCGTTCTGGCCGCCGAATTTCATGTACTGCAACGCTCCTTGTCGCTGCAGGTGTACAACTTCAGCTTCGGCGATGGCTGTCTCGCACCTGGGACACCAGTTTACGGGGTGTTCTCCTCGGTAGATGCGGCCTTGCTTGTAGAGCTTGACGAAGGAGAGCTGTGTGAGCTTGTAGTATGACGGGTCCATGGTTCGGTATTCGAGGTTCCAGTCTGTTGAGATTCCCAGCCTGATGATCGTCTGCTTCATCTTCGCGATGTACTCGTCTGTGAGTTTTCTGCAGAGTTCGATGAACTGTGAAGCGGGAATGTCGTTCTTCCGGACTTTGAGGGTCTTCTCCGCTCTTACTTCAGTGGGAAGGCCATGACAGTCCCATCCTTGGGGAAAGTGTACATTGTAGCCCTTCATTCGTTGGTATCTTGCGACGAAGTCGAAGTAGCACCAGTTTAGCGCGTTTCCTACGTGGAACTCTCCACTGGGATACGGTGGTGGTGTGTCTATGCTGTAGGCTAGACGGGTCGTGTCGTCAGAGTCGAAGTTGTAGACGCCTTTGTCCTGCCACCACTGCTGCCACTTAGGTTCTTCAATTGATGGGTCGTAGTTCTTCGGTAGAGAATATGTCTGGCTCAGACCTGCTTCCTTTCCGGAGCTTTGTTCAGAGTTGCCGCTACGTTGCGAACTCAAGTTAGGTTCTATTTGACTTGGCGGTGATGCAAGCCCCTGCGCCTACACGAAGTCGGACTGTGTCTCCCCTAATTTATAAGGAATTGGTGTCCGTTCGTCCCATTCTTTGCGGAATAGAATCCAGCTCACCGCCACAATCATGCCTAGAATACCCACGGCTAGTGTGAGGAGCGAGGTCCACAGGCCGAGTGTGTCAAATGAGCCGCCGAGGAGGGTTCCTCCGAGTAGGAAGACTTCGAAGTAGAAGTTGAAGAACCAGTGAAGCAGGATTGATGCATAGCCGCCATAGGCGAGGAAGCAGATTCCGAGGGTCAGGCCTGAGAGACCAGCGGTCACGACCTTTCCCGTTTGCCAGCCTTCTCCTGCAAGGATGTGTGCGAGGCCGAAGCCAATTGATGTTATTGCGAGTGCCAGCCATTCACTCCAGTGGAGCCCTCGCCACCCACTGTCAGCGATTCGTGGAAGCCCAGCCTGAGCTTTCGCCCTTTCGGGAGAGAGGAAGCTGAGTGGAAAGTGGACTAGTGTCCCTCTAGAGACTAGGATCCGTAGCCCAACGGCGAACCCGATGGTGCTGATGCGGAACGTCCATTCTTCAAGTACGGGGGAATACGCCAGTAAGTATAGCATGACGTAAGGGTCCTGTGGGGGAAGGGACCCTGTTGGCACTCCGAGCTGATCTTGAAGAATGGTGATTACGATGACAATTAGTAGCAAGGCCGAGGACGCGAAAGGCATCGTGACTAGCCAATTGGGAATTCTTGGGAGCCCAGAGCCTCTGGAAAGGCTTTGAAGATTTTGTAAGAATCCGCCGTGGGCCCTGAACGCAACGAAGAAGCAGATGCTGTAAATTGCCATCAGCCCGATGTAAGATGTGAGAAGGTTGACCCGCATCGGGGTTCTGAACGGAATGAAAAAGGCTCCTAGTACAAGTGGCCCTTCGTGTTCCAGCAAGTCCCGACCAATTGAGGTCGATACGAGAAGAACAAAGCCAAGTACCATAGCCATTAGGTAGGTGAAGACTGTGACTGGCGCTGCTAGTGTAACGAGTTTTCTCAGGAAGAGCTGTAAGGTGCTGTGCGGGCTTAGCAGACCGGGATCTTTCCTTGCGTTAGGCGTTTTGTAAAGTCGTCGATATTGTTGAGCTCCGACTTGACAATGTCAGTCACCGGCCTCGAAACCGACTTGAACTCGACACCTTTGTCTAGGATTAGTTGCACTCCAGCGATCTTCGGCTGGTTGATGGGGTGCCCTATCTGGCTGAGGAGCCATACATAGACCTCTTTGATCCCAGAGACCTTCTGGTAAACGTGCTGGGCGATTTCATAGCAGAGGAGGTTGTAGATTTTTCCCACATGGCTTACGGGGTTCTTGCCCGCAGCAGCTTCGGAGCATGTTGGACGATTTAGCGGGATCAGTCCGTTTACACGGTTTCCTCGACCCACTTGACCTCCGTCGCCATCGTCAGCGGAGGTTCCCAGAACAGTAAGGTACATTCCCCCCATTCCTCTGCCGGGCTTGTCGGCAGTGTTGATTGAAACGCTGACTTGGTCGAATTTGGCTCTGGACCTTACGAAGCGAGTTACGTCATCGACAACCTCGGCTTTGCGTCTGAAGTATTGATTTTCGCTTTCGATGAAGCGGTCTACGAAGGCGAGTGCGATGGTTAGGTCGAGGCTCCCATCCTCTCGTGACGCCATGATCTTGACGTCTTCGCCCGTTTCTGGGAATTCTTTCTTGAAGCTGGGGGAGTTAATGTAGCGTTCCGTGATTAGGACCAGCCTTTCGGTATCAGTCAGGGGAGCGTAGCCGACTGCGGCGGAGGTGTCGTTTGCGCCTAGGAACTGGCCTTTCCTTTTGAAAATGTCCTGCAGTGCTTCTGACCCTTTGGCCAGTTCGACCTGGTATCTTACGT
>CAYIBO010000041.1:0-10677 GCA_964361545.1 uncultured Candidatus Bathyarchaeia archaeon | reverse complement strand
TCAACCGTCGCCAAACCTTTCTTTTCGTTGGCCCAGAGTTTTACTGACGCCTTTGCTGTTAGGCTGACTGATAGGGCTGGCAAGGGAATTCGCACATCTCCACGAGACGCTCTCATCAGCGACTCGGTGAAAGCGGAGAGGAGTGGCCGGGCTTTTGGTTTGCATAGGTCAATGGACCAGGTCGGGGCGATTGTTGGACCTGTTTTGGCGTTTCTTCTGATTCCTCTTGTAGGGATGAGGGGATTGTTTCTGGCATCTCTCGTACCGGGAACAATAGCGTTGTTCGTGCTTGTCCTGTTCGTAAGAGACAAGAAGGGGATGAGAAAGTCCACGGGTCTTGCCAAGAACGCCAAGATCGTCCTGAATCGTAAGTTTGCGAGTTTTCTGGTTGTAATCGGCATCTTTGCCCTTGGCGCTTACAACTTCTCCTTCGTTCTCGTGAAGGCATCTGCACTTGGAGTTGACCCGACCGCAATTCCCTTGGTGTATGCGACACTCAATGCTGCAACAGTGCTGGCTGGGTTACCCGCAGGACTCTTGGCCGATAGATTCGGGAAAGAAAAGACGCTCATAGCTGGGTTTGGTTTGTTCGCTGTTTCCACCGCCGCGGGTCTGTTTGCTTCGGTCGGTGCGGGCTTCGCTTATCTCATAGCCTTCGTATTCGGCCTATACCTCGGCACGTCAGAAACAGTTCAGCGTGCAATCGTTCCATCTCTCACAATGGAGGAGTTCAAAGGAACCGCCTATGGCTTGTACTATCTCCTTCTCGGGGCATGCTCCCTAGTGGCAAACCTAGTTTTCGGCGTTCTGTGGGATCAGTTCTCGTCCAGCGCTGCCTTCGAGTATAGCCTAGTAACTTCTTTGGTGGCGGTGGCTTGTTTTGTGGTCCTGATTATCTCGTGGAGTCGGGCAGGGCCCGGACAGGTCCAGCCTCCCCGTGTCTAGTCAGAAGATTGTTCTGGTAAAGGATTCGGACTGTACCTCTTCTTGTCCTTGTTCTGGAGGATGTCCGCGAAGGGCTCGTTGTCCTCCTCAGGACCCGCTTCAGCCTCCTTTGTCTCGGATGCTTCCGCACCCGCCTGTTCCGATTGCTCACCAGCCGTCGCTGCAGGTTCTCCGCCAGCCTGGACCGAAACTTCAGGTTGGCTGGCTGGGACGATAGGTTCTTCGACACTCTCGACGGGAATTAGAGGCTGAGGGGAAGATTCCACTATCGCCGTTTCTTGCGCAGCTGGCTTTGCGGGAGTCTCTTCTTCCTCTGACAATTCTCGCGGGGTCTCTCTCTCTCTTGGGATAATCGCGCGTGGGTCCTTAACACCGTAGAACCGGTCCGTGAAATAAGAGTAGAGATCTATCATCTGCGCAGCCGGGTGGGCTTGAAACTCATCCTTCAAATTGCAGAGGGCACAGAGCACTGTGGCCTTTCCAGTTTCTTTGGCGATGGTGACCCTGACGGCCTCTTCGCCGCACTTCGGGCAAACAAAGACAGTCGGTAGTCTCTTCTTGACTATCCTAATTACTCGACGTCTTCTTCTCCCCAAGAGAAACGACCCTTCATTCCAGTAGGGTTAGCACTCAATATTTACCTTTGGTTGAAGCGAGCTGGGTAGAGCCTACCTCGGGATCCTCTCTTGTCCGCGCATATAGCTTTGGAGGATCTTTGGAATGCCCACTGTTCCGTCTACGTCCTGGTTGTTCTCTAGTATTGCCACAATTGCCCTCTCAGTTGCGATTAGAGTGCTGTTCAGTGTGTGGAGATTCATGGTGGGCTGGCTGGGCTTCTCCCGGTAGCGTATCTTAGACCTGACAGCCTGGTAGCTTGTGCAATTGCTACACGAAGCCATTTCTCGGTACTTTCCCTGGCCGGGAAGCCACGCCTCCAGATCGTATTTCTTCGCGGCTACGGTTCCTAGGTCGCCTGTGCAAACATTCACGATCCTGTATGGTATCTTGAGACTTTGGAAGAATTCCTCGACATTGTGAAGAAGTTCCTCGTGCAGCTTCCATGAGTCCTCTGGTCTAGAGAAGATGAACTGTTCTACCTTTTCGAACTGGTGTACGCGGAATATTCCTTTGGTATCTCGGCCATGAGCACCCGCCTCTTTGCGGAAGCAGGGGCTGACCCCGGCGTAGCGGAGTGGCAACTTGTCGGCTTCCACAATGTCGTCTTTGTGAAGACCTAGAAGCGCATGCTCTGCCGTAGGTAGAAGGTAGAGGTCCTCGTTTTCGATTTTGTAAATGGTCTCTTCAAAGTCGCTAAGGGCCACTGCTCCCGCCACAACATCCCGGCGCAACATGTAGGGTGGCTGGTATAACTGGAATCCTTTTTTCAGAATGAAGTCAAGACCGTACTGTATTAGGGCGTAGTTCAGCCGGACAAGATCGCCGCGGAGAAAGTAGAAGCGGGCCCCCGCGACCTGTCCAGCCTTCTCCACATCTATGAGTCCAAGCTTTAGCCCGAGGTCGATGTGGTCGCCGGGCTTGAAATTGAGCTTCGGAATCTCTCCCCATCTTCGCACTTCCACATTGTCATCCTCATCCTTGCCGAAGGGCACTGACTCGTGAACCATGTTTGGAATGCTGAGGAGGATTTGCTCGGCCTCTTGCTTGTGATGGTCAACCTGAGCCTCGACCTGCTTGATTTGGTCGGGTATGGCTTCTGCCTGTTTCATGAGGGCTGAAGGGTCCTGGCCAGTCTTCCTGGCCTCGGCGATGGCTTGCGTGATTTCGTTTCGTTTCCTCCGAAGCTGGTCTGCCTCAACTAACAACTGTCTCCATTTTGCGTCGACCTGCAAGAGCCGGTTGACGTGCGGAACCTTCTCTGGCATTCCACGCTTCCGAAGGTTCTCTTTGACCAGCTCAGAGCTGTCTCGGACGAACTTGATATCTAGCACAGTCCCACTTCTCTTCGCCTTTGGTTTAAAGCTAGAAAATGAGCTTTCACCTGGGCATGTCTGAATAAGCCAAGGCTTTTTCTAACAGGCACATTCCGAAACCTCCCTCGGGTCCGTTTCTTGGAAGCTCACCTGCATGACATAATCTACTACGGGGTGGTCAACCTCGTACACGAGAGCAAGATCATAGGAACAGTCGATGTCTGGCGATGCAGGTCCTGCCCCGAACTGTTTTGCGAGGACAAACGCTTCGGAGCCACAGACCTCGCCCCTGAAGTAGGATTTCCGAGAGTGGAACCAGGGTCCAAGTGGGCCGCCCTCATCTGCACTAGGAACAATACCTCCAATTGGACACTCACCGGAGTAAGACCGGGAGCCACCCTAGTACACTCCTGCACGCCAGAGACTAAGCTGGAACTCAAAGTGGCAGCAGACAATTCGCTTGAGGCCGGACCCGCCTCGGGCATTGGCCAGCACCGCATAATTCTCTTGGAAGGTTTCGTCAACTTTGCAGTGGACGTTTTGTCAGGCCAGAAACATACCGGGACCACCGACGCGTACCGGGCGCTGGGAAAACCGTTCTCCTTCACCCCTCCACTTTCTGCCGCTGTGGTCGAGTCTTCGAAGCTGGAACTCTTCAACATCGCAGCCGGATCCCTGTTCCTAACCGGGCTCTGGACCCTTCTTGCAGCTGCAACCACGTTTGGAGTCTATCAGGAACTGGCTCTGAGAAGCTTGCTCGCCATCATAGGGGTGGCGAGTCTTGTCGGCGGTTACCTTGTACTCGGAAAATCCGCTCCAGGTCCCATACTAGGACTTGCGGTCGCTGCAGGAGGGCTCGTCGTCTATACTGTTCTGCTGCTTTCCGTTGGAATTGTGACATTGGACTACGTACTCTATGGGCTGCTTGTCGTCGACCTGTTTGTGGGATGGAGGGCTTGGAGCCGTCTCAGAAGCATCAGAGCGGCCCGGTGGCATCCACTGGACATGCCAGCCTACGGCTAGGAAAGAGCCAGAGTGCAACCCTCCAGCCCCTTCCGCGGACGAGACCCTGACGAGGCGGACTATGAGATGGAGGTTTTCGTCGAGGAGATGGGCGAAAGCAGTGGTGTCGGGGGAGGAGTGGCCAACTTTCTTTCAGGCTACGCGGTCTATAAGGGCGAGAAATTCCGGTTCGAGGCTGTAGCCTATGGCCGCATCGGCGGGCAGAACGTGAGCCCAAACTTTACGGATGAGGCCATGAAAAGGCTGCAGGAGCTGGACGTTAATCTCGAGTTGTTTGTCGCGCAACTTCAGCGGAAGCTTGTAGAAGGGGAGATTACTCTCAATGTCCCGGAGGGATCAACTCCCCCCGAGTACAACCCTTCAGAAAGACAGTAACCTCATTATCGCTACACATCCCTATCGCTGTTAGTCTACTGAGCGCGATGTATCGTAGGCCTTCGTATCCATGATTCACTCATTGCCAAGAGTGGCAGAAGAAAAAACCCGCCCAGGGTCCAGCTCGGCCCTGGTTCCAATCAGATCCCGCCTTCGATACTCCCTGGGCCTGAGTAAGGCCAGATGGATCCTCATGTGACTGAATGGCAGAGTGGGCTGGGACAGCAGGCTTAGCTAATTGATGCCCCGTTGACAAGGAAGGCTAAGAGGCATACTTCAAGGATGGCAGAGGACGGAGCGGAGGGTTCGCAGGGAGGAGAGCCTCAGGACGAGGTTACTATAGAGCCCTTCCTGGACATGCGAGACCCGACGTTCCGTCGGATACTGCGCGCGGCAACCAGCAAGTTCAACCAGATGATATGCCCGTTAATGGCCTCTGTCTGTGTCAGAGACCTTTGCATGTTTTGGAATGATCATTCCAAGTCCTGTCTCATCGTCGATACGCTGAAGACTTATCTCTTCCATGCAGTTTGTCCCAAATGCCAGTCGACAAATGTTGAGACCTCCACGAGAGAGCAGGGCAGTGGCAAAGCTAGATTGTACCGGTGCGACAGTTGTGGAAACGAATGGGGACAAGTACGCTAGAGGCAAGCGGATCCTTCTGGCTATCTGAAACATCGCGTTTGAGAGAGTGGGAAAGGGAGGATTGGGCTCCAGAGGCTAATTTTTCCACAGTCCAGCTTACAACATGGTCTCGTTGAGCAGAGTTTTCAACAGCTCCGAATTCGTTGTTTCGTCGTTTCCGATCTGTTGAAGGACGGCTCTGACCCAGGGCTCTGTTGCTTTCTCAGCCGTTTTCATGTAGCTCTCGCCTTCTCCGCCCTCATCCTCAACCCAGTATTCCAGGTCGGACTTCTTGACGCCAAAGTCTTTGCCGTTCTTTCTTGACTTGGCAATCTCGATGAGGGCTTTGACCCATTCCACGTGGTTGGCTTCTTTGTCGGCGGCGAGTCGAAAGATCATCCTAGCCAATGGATGGGACGCTCTCTTCGCCCACTCTGTGAAGTGAGATGTGTGCATTCTCTCCACGTACAGCAATTCTTCAAGCTCTTCCACGCTTGTCGTAACTTTTCACCTCCCTAGAGAAACACTTGGTTTTGCTTGGATCATGAAACGGCAAACGTGATCACCAACGGCCGCCCTGTGAGTTGCCTGGACCTTTGTCCCTAGCAGCCTTGTGAACAGCTGAGTCTCCGTCCAGCATGCCTCCTGGTACTTGGACGCGATCTGCAACACCGGGCAGTTATGCTCTAGCATCTCTATGGAGTTCTTCCCGGCCCGGCGAGCTTCGGCCATATAGCCATCCTCGTCCCGCAGCTTGGCCAGCTCTTTGACCCGGTCCAAACCCTCCTTTCCCGCCAGCCTCTCCGAGTACCGCGCATAGAGTTGGTTCTGGCGCTCCTTCAACACATGCTCCACCGCGTCTCTTCCCAGCTTCCTCTCAATGAAGGAAAGTGCGAAGAGGGAAATGTCGGAATAGGCCTTTGGGAACAATGCACCGGACTTCTGGGAGAGCCTGAAC
This sequence comes from uncultured Candidatus Bathyarchaeia archaeon, assembly GCA_964361545.1. Taxonomy (GTDB): domain Archaea; phylum Thermoproteota; class Bathyarchaeia; order 40CM-2-53-6; family 40CM-2-53-6; genus BA-19. Next base: position 4,821 of record CAYIBO010000041.1, on the reverse strand, counting down.
CACAGTCTGGGCCTTCCAACGCCCCGCCTCTCGTAGAAACGCTCGACCAGACCTCGCCCTTCGAGGTTGACTAGATGCTTGTGGACCCCCATTTTTGAAATGTTCATCTTGCGGGCGAGGTCTACGAGGCTCGTGGGACCCTCCCTCTTCAGGAGGAGCAGCAGACGATCTGCGGGCGCAGTCTGATTTTGCTCGGTGAGGGCCATCGGCAGCTCGCTCATGATCCCACAAACTTCTGTCCTGCTCTAATTAAAAATACCTTTTGGTTTACAAAATATCCGAATCGTCGGATAGGTCCTTGTGAACGAACTGAAGGCTTCGCCAGCAGCTTTGCCTAGCCGACTCCTACCCTAGGAGTTGATTGGTACTAGTTCTTCTCCGTAGTAGTAGGCCTTGAGGTTGCAGTATTCACACCACGCTCCCACCCTGTTGTCGGTCTGGTCAGAATAGTAGACATTCAGCCGCGACTGCCCGCATCTCGGGCAGGTGCGGTTCGCAACCTTCTCCAAATCTCTAGACCTAGAAATGAGGGGCGGAGCGGCTCTTATCCTGGAGATAGCTCCAAAAGTAATCTGCCATCCAACCCCAAAAACACCAGGCAGCCAGTGCTGCAGGAACCGGCCCGGGCTGCAACGGAAATTTCCGTCCCCGGCAGAATTACCTTATTTAAACCAGCTGTTACTGAGGAGATGCGGGAAGGGTAACAGCTTAGGAATTAGCGTTCGCCGCGTATTCATCTTCTTGCCGGTTGGGCGCGATGAGCCAATGCGTCGTTGTCTGCCCGAGCTGCGGGGGGGAGATAATGAATGATAATGAGATATGCAGAACCCCCAGAGGCAGAGTGCTCTGCGACGAATGCGCTCGAGACGGCTACGTAGACATTCCCCTGACATGAGCGAGGAGTGAGAGTTGGAAGCCACAATAGTTCAGTTCTTGATGGGAATACTGGGAGGAACAATCGCAGGACTGTTCGCTGTTCAAAGAAAGGTAAGCACGGAGAGCCTTCGAGCTACGAGAACAGCGGGGAACACGAATCCATCCTCTGTAAAGCGGACGAGAACAATGACTAGACCCAAGAGGCTCAAAGCCGCTCCGCTCCGCCGCAAGAAGACTACAAAGCCCAGATCGTCAGCCTTGGTTTCGTTCCCGCAGGTTGAAGCAAGTTCCAGTTCTCTATCCGCCTCTTCCAAGGCAATTTCCACGTGCCCTTCCTGTGGGCTCGAAGCCCCAGACGCTCTGATAGCTGAGCACTTCTCTGGAAGCCCTTCTCATAGAGAGGGCAAGAAGATCCGAGAAGGAGCCGACGATGCTAGTCCGGAAATCACGTGTAAGAGGAGTACAGATGATGATGATCCTCGAAGGACATTGAGGAACCTACTTCAGATGCTCGTCCCACCGAGAGCTTTCGGCCACCGTCACCTAGAGAGGAGGGAGAATCCGATCTCTAGAATCGTACACGAACTGGACCCCATTCAAAAGAGGTTGATAGAGCCCTTGACAACCCCCCTCTCCCACAACCCGTAAAATGGAGTAAATGGATACGGTCCGCTGGACGCGTCTATCTTACGGGGACTTCGATGGGAACCAGGGTTGGCTCGGGTTTGGGAAAGGCTGTGGTATGCCGCATATAGACTGACGGGTCTCGGAGCCTCTTCTTCTGGCAAAGCTTCTCCAGGAACCTGATACCCTTGTCCATGGGGTTTAGCTTCTTGACCTCCACGTAGCCCCCTTCCTCCGCTCCTCTCAGAATCTCCTCAGCCCTAGGGGTCCTAGTCAACACAGTCGTCCAGCCCGTAGGAGACCCAATTGCTCCTATACCAAGGTCAGCTAGCTCAGCCGAGTAGTCGATGCATACGTTGCATTCTTCCCGGGCAGAGAACGCCACGGCTTCCACAGGCTCGTCGATGGCCAACTTGTCGCCTACATAGACGAGCAGCCTGTTCTTCTTCACGTTAACATTCGTAACTGTCTTGAGGTCTATTCCCCGCTTGCCTTGGACGTAGTCTACCATCATCTTCTGGTAGTCGAAGACTTTCGAGCAGAACAAGCCGATGGTGAAGACCAGGTTCCGAGCCAGTTTCGGGGTTGCGATCCAGTGGGTGTTCATCCTCCACATACCCTGCAGTTCACAGGGAAGGCCCACAACCGCGATCCTGTCCTCCCGGAAGTTCACACCGGCCCTGTTGGGAATCGCTATCTCTGCGAGTCCACCAACCTGTCCTCCTGGCGTGTAGCGGGACCCGGCGGATTTCAACAGGTCTTCCCGGTTCCGTGCAGCCTGGGGCTCGGGACGCCACGGATCGTAGAAACTGAAACCCGAAACAATCGCGTAATCAATGATATTGTGGTCCAAGGCGTAGAGCAGGAACGCCGTCCCCGCGCCTCCGTCTTGCGCAACTTTCAGAATCTCAGGGTCCTTCGCCCTGACAGAATAAGCTCCGATATGGATTCCCAAGATTGCTTCTTCAGGGGTCCGTGACCGTCCGAAGACCCGCTGCTCAATCTCATCCAAGGGCAATTCGATTCTTGGGCAGCTGTAATAGCAAACCTGACACGCAGCGCACGTCCCACGCATGATAGGCTCCTCTTTTTCGCTGTGAAAGAGAATGTCGATGGGACACGAGGCGATGCAGGCACCACAGTACATGCAGATGCCCTTGTTAACCACCTCAGTCATGAGGTTTCCGAATATCTTCAACTTCTTGGGGAGTGGCTTCCATCCTTCTCCCTCAACGCTTGACTTTAGCGGAATAGGAGCCGGAACTGGCGATGCGGCGGGCTTGGCAGCAGAAGGCGGTGTGGGTGCTGACAAGCTCTAGCTCTCCTTCTTAGGAACCTGGCTTGCGCCTCGCGAGGTTTCCACACTAAAAACGTACTTGTCAGCCTTCTTAGCGGGAGGCTTCGCCAGCCTCTCCGGAGACCAGACCAGTAGCTCACGCGTATACTCCGCGATGTCATACTCAACAGTTTCCTCCAGCGCATATTCCGGACAATAATCTGTGCAGTTGTGCGCTGTGACGTTGCCGGCCACGTATGACTCGTTGCCCTCCACTGAGAGGTTCAGCACCGGCTGGTCTGTTACATTCATGGCTGACATAGTTCGGATAGGTGCGTAGACGTAGTCTTCATCCATTTCGAAGTGCGAAAACGTCTTTGCCCTCTGGTCCTGGAAGTTTATCTTCATAAGCTCAGCCATGTTCCGGACGAACCTTCCTCGTACTGTTACTACGTAGGATGGCTTCCTGTTCTTGTGCTGAACGAAAGCAACCTGTCCCACTATTCCGGCTCGGAAGAGTAGTTGCTGGAGTTGGAACGCGAGAGTCCGCGAAGTCGTCACGTACTCAAAGAACAATGCCCGGTTGCCTTCAGTTGGCCGGTGCAGGTATCCATCACCCCGCCAAGCACCCCGGATCAACTCCCGCTGCTTCTCTACAGGGGCGAACATGACCCAGTCTGGGAGATTCTTGTTTTCCGCCCCACGCCCAAACTGCTGGAAGAACTGAACTGCGGCCACAGAATGCAACAACACATGGGTTGAATGGGTGACCGTGGACCTTTTGGCCTCTCCTCCAAACAACTTCGCTAGTAGGCTTGCTGTGTCGCTGATGTATTCGGTCTCGTGTTCTCCGAAGGCGAAACCTACCGTTCTGCGTACCGAGTAACCCTCGGCCAGGTAATAGCCAACAAGCCGAAACAGGTCTGTTTCAGCTTCTAGGTTGAGCTTGCGAGCTAGCCTCTTGCCTGTGCTTGGCTGGCCGATCAGGTACTCGTGCTCGTAGGTTTCAATGTCCCGAGTCTCTTTCGATATCGGCATCGTCAGGTAATCGCCCTGCTTCAATTCCCTCGGCGTCTTCCAGACCAGCTTCCCTGGTTTCTTCTCCAGCCGGCCCTTCTTCACTTGTGCTCTGGGAGCCACAAGCAAAGGGTGGTCTTCTGTGACCTTGAGTGGAAACGGTGCACCTAGCGGGCGGATCGCGTAGAGTCTACCAGAGTATTTTCGAGTGAGGACCTGTTGGACTTGCTTGTAATGGCCGGTGTGGGTTAGGACCCTATCCCCGACCCTAATCTCACTGATTGGTGTCACGGATGGATTCGTGGCGACCAGTGTGTCAGGTGTGACGCAGAAGTGGCAGAAACAGCATCGGCCGTAGAAGTATTGTGGGTACCATCTCTCACCCCGTGGGACGATTGTGATGCATTTCTCTGGGCATATCCAGGCGCAGATTCCACACCCGGTGCAACGGTCCAAGTGTAGCAGGTGTCTTCCTCGATAGCCCTGCTCCACAGCATACCTCTGCTGGGGGAACTTTAACGTGTAGGGCCGGTGGAAGAGGTGTCTCAAGCCCGCGTAGTACGCGATCCATGCGTTGACTGCTCCTCGGACCTTTCCGAACACTGACATTCTTTCGTCCTCTTACCTGTCAGCCTCGACGGGCCAGTAGTCTACGCTCCACCAGGCAGTGGGCATGTCCGCCATGTGTCCGCCTATGAGCAGGACAGGAATCGCGGCCATGTTCCGGTATGATGCGGTGATGAACCGGACCCTGTAGGGCTTGTCTCCTCCCTCCCCTATCATGTAGAAGCTGCACTCGCCACGGGCTGACTCTACTCTGCTGTAGGCTTCTCCCCTCGGAACAACAATAGGCGCTCTTCGCCGGATGGGTCCCGATGGAATCTCTTTGACAATCTGTCGTATCAGCTTGCAACTCTCACGCATCTCGTCCATCCGTACAACAGCTCGCGAGTAGGAATCCCCCTCCTTCCGCGTTGGAACCTCGAAATCCAGCTCAGAATAGGCCGCGTAGGGCTCGTCCTTCCGCA
>CAYIBO010000040.1:0-10993 GCA_964361545.1 uncultured Candidatus Bathyarchaeia archaeon | reverse complement strand
TTTTGGGCGGCTTGTTGCTGGACACGGGTCTGGAGGTTGATGTCTTGGCGGCGCATGTGGTCCCGGTGAATGTTCTTACCGTGTTTCTTGAAGAGCTGGTTCATCACGTCGCCGAAGTTGACAATTTTCAGCGAGACTTTCTTCTCTCGCGCCACAGCCTCCAGTTCTTGTAGGACTGTTGTCTTCCCTACCCCCGGTACTCCGGCCACGATTATGGTCCCAGGCAATCCTAGCTTTCACTGTCCGAGGAAGGATTTGACTCCCGGGTATATTTCGGCGATTCTTTCCTTGACGAGTATCTGGTAGTATTGCTCGATGATGCCCACTGTGAGGAGTATGCCTGTTCCAGTGCCGAAAGCTCCTAGAAAGTCGGCGCCTGCAGCTATTATGCCGATTATGATTCCTCCCAGCACCGTTACAGTGGGAATGTACCTGTCCAGTATTTGTTTGATGGTAGTGCCGGAGCGTCTGAACCCTTCAACTTGCATGCCCGAGTCAATAAGCTGTTTGGCCACAGTCTTGGAGTCCATTCCTCCCACTTCCACCCAGGTGATTGCGAAGAAGACGCAGGTCAAGACGAACAGGAAGGCGTATACGCCCGCCCTGACGGGGTCGCCTGTTACTATTGATAGTGTTCTAGGTGCGAAGGTGTAGTAGGCGAGGCCGGTTGTGGGGAAGAGCTGCCCGCTTTGCTGGTCGGCCTGGAAACATCCGGGTAATAGGTTAAGCCAGAAGCTGTTGCAGCCAGCGTTGTAGCGTTGGAAGAGGAGCTGGCCAATGAAGAATATGTTTCCGAAAAGGGCTGCTGCAAAGATGACAGGTATGTTGGACACGTAGAACAGTTTGATGGGAAACTTTCCGCGGTATCCCCGGTAGCGGGCATAGGAAACTGGAACCTCAACGCGCAGCCCGTTGAGGTAGATTACCGCGGCGAAGACTATGATGGTTGTTATGAAGCCCAGCATGTCGGGTAGCCCTCCTCCCCGATAGAGCGCGCCTTGCCAAGAGGCGAAGCTGGAGAATGTGAAGCCCGGGGCGAGGAGGGACTGGAGGAAGGCGAGTATACTGCCTAGGTATTTTCCGTCGGAGACAGGGGATATGGGTCCGACAGAGTTCCAGAATATGGTCTGGGCCACGCCCGCAGCAATAAAGAGGCTTATGCCGCTTCCGAAGCCCCATTTCTTCTGGAGCATCTCGTCGAGGAGAATGATGACTATTCCAGCGAACACTAGCTGGGTGATTATGAGGAATTGACTCTGTACGCTTGGGGCTACGCCACCGACGCTGTAGGCTCCTCCGATGAGGAAGGCCAATCCTTCGAACATAGTCATGAAGACACTGAGGACCTTGCTGGCGCCTGTGAACAGTGCTCGGTCCTGGGGGTTGGTGAAGTCTATATTGATCATCTTCGAGCCCGACAGGACTTGCAGTATTAGGCCAGCTGTGACTATGGGTCCTATGCCTAGTTCGACCAGGGTTCCGCGTTGTGATGCGAAGATGACCCGTAGCGGGCCGAAGGGGTCGTTGACACCTCCCGTGTGTGGGACGCCGTAGATTGGGGTCTCAGACATTACCAAGTAGATGAGGAGGGCGAGGCCTGTCCAGACGAGTTTCTCGGTGAAGCCTACTTTCCGGCCAGGGGGCTTGACGCTTGGGAGGATGCGGGTTAGAGGGCGGAAGAGTTCGATGAAGCGGACCGTTTACCATCAGTCCTCTTTCGCCGAACTGGGAAGGACTACTTCGCCGCCGGCTTGAGAGATCTTCTTGGTTGCTAGCTCGGAGCATTTCGGGACGATTACTCGAAGGGGCTTGTCGACTGCTCCTTCTCCCAAGAGCTTCTGGTATCCGGCGCGTCTTAGGTCGACGTCTATCTTGCCGTTGTTCTGTTTGGCGTAGCCGTCTGCGAGGAACTTGGCGAGTTGGAGGTTGAGGTCTCCTACGTTGATGTACCGGGTGACTTTGGGGTATCGGGATTTGAACCCGGTCTCTCTGATCTGTAGGCCGTAGCGTATGACTGCGGACCATTTGTGGCGTTTCCAGCCGGCGTTTCCGTGGCCTCCTTGATTGCCTGAGCCTCGGTGTTGGCCGGATCGGCCCCAGCCGTGGGTCCGGCTGCCTCGGAGTTTGCGCGTTCTTCGACGGCGGGTCGCCATGACTGGTCTCTGCTCACTTTTCCAGGGAATAAGGGTCTGAGTGGGTGTGTGGACCGGCCGCGGCTAAATTAAACGTTTTTGCAGAATAGTTGGACTTGGTAGCTCCGGACTCGGCTTGTCTTGTGGGAAAAGGCAATTAGGGCCTTGATAGCCGCCTCGTCTTGTGCGGGGGTCGACCTGGAGAGCGCGGGAGTTGGCGGGTTTGGTCCGCTGCCCGTGTTGCCAAGCCATGGCAAAGAGACCCTGTGGCGGGGTCTTGGATGCGCAGGCCTGAGGCGCCTGTCCCGCAGGGGTTCGTGGGTTCAAATCCCACCTCCCGCACCAGAATCACACAACTCCAACTGCAGTGGGTCCTGTTCCTCGGCGAAGCATGATACCGAGCACTTTCGGAGACGAACCGTTATCGACCCGGGTGCGGAGAGTGTCTGATTTTTGAAACCAGAAAAGAGGCTAGCAAATGCAGGGAACCCGTGCACGTTTTACTTTGTGGGCGTGACGTTTAGTCGGCTTTGAGCCAGCACGAATTCGACGCTGTCGCCGTCGCCGATACCGAGAGCCTCACGCAGGTTGTGGGTGCTAATCAATTCCACCTGGTTGGGGGGATAGTCTGGCTCGTCTCCTTGGAAAACAAAGCCGGGAAAACGTCCCGCGATCAGAACCTCGGCATACCGGAGACCCTTCCGGTTGGGCACGCCTGGCATGGTGCCCGGCTGGAAGCCCAGCTCTTCTACGCTGACATATCGGTCCAAGATGCCATTGAAGCGTTTCGTGAGCCTGACGTTGAGGGTCCCGGGAACAATATCCATGCCGATCGTCCTGCTGATGATTTCTTGGAGGCTGGATGTCGACATTAGCGGGGCGGCATACCCACGACCTTTCGCCGCAACCCCCCTGAAACTGGTCGCCACGGACTTGGATGGTTCTTTGCGCTTGCGAAATGACGGAAGTGAGATTCTCAAGTTCAAAACCTTGGAAAGTTCCTACTAGAGTATCCGGAAGGACTATCCTTCCATTTTCAGCTTTCGCAATGCAAACGCTTGAGATCTTCCAGACGAACCGGCCATCCTCCCTTGCATCGCGTGGTTCTCCCAAACCCCTATATTGCCAGCAGGCTTGCCCAGCAAGAAGAGGCTGACGCCCAACTTGGCCACGGCGGAAGTAAATGGTGCTCTTGCATGGCTCCACATCCTCGCAGCCATAGGCTGGATGGGCACGGCCATGTTTCTGGTCATGGTTCTCGCTCCATCTATGCGAGGACTCTCCCCCAGTTCGCGACGCGACCTGATACTGAAGCTGTTCCCAAGGTTCATCAGGTACGTCACAGTATTCGCGACCCTCACCCTCGTAGCAGGCGTTCTACTGGCTTTTGGACATGCTGGTTCCAGCTTGGAATTACTCTCGCCTGCGACAACATGGGGACTCATGATCACTGTCGGAGCCTCCCTTGCGCTGGTGGCTTATGCACTGGCCCTTGGACTGGGACTCCGGTCAGCACGAAAGATCGTGAAAATTCTCACCACGCAGCAGGACCCACAACAAGCGCCACCTCCAGAAATAATGCAGCTCCAAGGAAGAATGAGGCTGACCGCAACCACGGTCATAATTCTACTGATGCTATCTCTAGTGTTTATGGTTGCAGCGTCAAGACTCTAGTCATGACCCCTACGCGATTTTCTCGCTAATCTCCATCGCGTCCTTCTCGGTTGTCGAGAACTCTAGCAACGTCTCAACCGTTCTGCTCCTATAGGGCCCTGTTCTCCTAACGTATTCGAGAAAGTCTGGCATTTCGTCCTTGAATATTCCAACGTTGTCGGCTACGACGACGCTTCCTTTCGGAAGCCTCTTCTCGACAGCTTTGAGATAGGCGAGGTACTGGCTCTTGTTCGCGTCCAAAAAGACTAGGTCGAAGGTTCCTTGTAGCTTCGGAAGAACCTTCGCACCGTCCCCTTCTATCACTGTGATCCTGCCTTCAAGCCCAGCACGTTTGACGTTGCTCATGGTCACCTTAGCATTTTCAGGACTCATCTCGACAGTGGTTACTGTGGCTTGTGGGGCGTTTTTGGCCATGAGGATGGCGGAATAGCCGTACAGCGCTCCGATTTCCAGTATCCGCTTGGGCTTCTTTTCTCGAACTGCCTTGGCCAGGACCTTTCCCTTCTCTGGCCCGATGGAGGGGATGAAGGACCGCTCACCTATCTCCTCGATTTCCCGCAACACTTTGTCGGCAGGGTCCGTTGGGGTCACCGCCTTTGCGAAGTGTTTGGGGTCCGATATGTAAAGACATGAACCTTTACAGAACGTCTCCCACTATTCTAGTTGATTGTCTAATCAATCCAGGCGCTTCGTTGGTTGCACTTTTCTCATAGGACTCTAGAGATGCGGTAGCACGGGTTCAATACTCTGCAGGACGGGCCATTCATAGCGAAGAAGATAGTCAGCAATGCAACTAAGGGTCCTGAAAGGGAAGATACACCGTGCCCGAGTGACAGGTGCGGATCTGAACTATGAGGGAAGCATCGAGATCGACTCTTCCCTGATGGACGCTACGGGCATTCTTCCTTACGAGGAGGTTCAGATCTGGAGCCTGACTAACGGTGAGAGATGGACCACCTACGCCTTGCCCGCTAAGAGAGGCAGTGGAATTGTGGCGGTCAACGGCGCTGCTGCTCGAAAAGCTCAAGTCGGAGACGACCTTATCATCAGTACTTTCGCAACCGTCAGTGAGAAACAGGCTGTGGGCTGGAAGCCGCGAGTTCTTCATGTTGACGAGAAGAACAGGCTACGGCCGCTGGCCCGCATACTGAAACATTAAGCACCCAAAGCCTCCTAGTCGGTTTCGCTGGGAGGACCTTGACATCGAGACTACGCGTCCAGTCTGCGATTCTCCTAATTCTCTCACTTCTACCTCCCTCGTTTCTGTTCACCATCCCCAAGGCTTCCGCAACCGTCAACGTCGAACAGGTTGCGACGGGTCTAGAAGCACCCTGGTCCATTGCCTTCGCCAATGATGGAACAATATACGTGACCGAGAGACCTGGAAGGATACGAGTCATAAGGCAAGGGGTTCTGCAACCGTCTCCTGTAGCCACGATCAGCGTCAGGGCAGTTCCTGGCGACGAGTCCGGCCTGCTTGGCTTGACCCTGGACCCCGACTTCGATTCCAACAGACTAGTCTACATCTACTACACCTACACAGACCCGCAAGGCCAGATACTGAACAGAATCTCTAGGCTTCCCGAGAACAACGGGCAATTTGGAAACCCGCAGGTTTTGATGGACGGCATCAAAGGTGCGAGTATTCATGATGGCGGCCGCCTGAAGATAGGGCCCGACGGGAGGCTTTATGCAACCACAGGCGACGCTACCAACGGACAACTAGCACAGAACCTGACCTCCCTTAACGGCAAAATCCTCCGTATCAACCTAGACGGCTCGATTCCTTCTGACAACCCGGACCCCCAATCTCCCGTGTACAGCTATGGACATCGCCATCCGCAAGGGTTGGCATGGGACGCGTCTGAGCATCTCATTGCGTCAGAGCACGGGCCCTCGGGATTCTTTCCACCAGCGTGTTGCAATGATGAGATCAACCTCATACAGCCGGGCCGAAACTATGGTTGGCCCAACGTCTATGGAATCGCAGGAAACCCAAGCTTTGTCGACCCGATTCTAAGCACGGGCTTGGACACTTGGGCTCCTTCTGGGATGACATTCTACTCCGCGTCCAATATTCCGGAGTGGACGGGAAAGTTTCTGGTTGCTACTCTCAGAGGACGCCATCTCAGAGTCCTCGAAATCAGCTTCGCGCCTTCCGCGGAAGTAGTCTCAAGCGTTGGGTTTCTCTCAGAATCCTATGGGCGTCTTCGGGATGTCGTTCAGGGTCCCGACGGTTTCATCTACGTCGCCACCAGCAACAGAGATGGGCGCGGCTCGCCCAATCCGAGTGATGACAAAATCCTCCGGATAACAGGGACGGCTGGCTTGCTCTCGGGAAGTCCTATCTTCGGAGTGATTGTTCTCTATGCCACTCTTGCCGGAACGACTCTGATCTTCTTGTTTTCCGGCGTGAGGTGGTTCCGTGGACGATGGCGGTCTAGCTTGGCTTCGTCCCAGAGGCCAGAAACATGGGAATCTCGATCAGCTGGTCTTCCTTGGTCGTGGTGCAGCAACTTCCCAGAGCCTCAACCTTGACATCTGCGATTCCAGCCTTCCGAAGCATCTGGTCCACGTGTTCCATTTTGAAGCCCAGCCAGAGATCCGCCTTCTCAGTCCGGAGCCACTTTTGCTGGTGCTCCTGCATGTCAGCGAAGACGATTCTTCCACCGGGCGTCAGGACCCTGCTCATTTCCTGGATCGCTTTCTCCGGGTCCGGGGAGTGGTGAAGAAACATGTTACCTACCACAGTGTCCACGGAACTGTCGCCTAGAGGTATGCGCTCTACGCTTCCGACTTTGAACTCAACGTTCTTGCCGCCGAGCTTGCTGATCGCTTCGTCCGTCATGGACTTTGACAAATCGAGGGCGATGACCTTTCCTCCCACTTTGGCCGCTGCTTCGGTGAGGAACCCCGTGCCCGCCCCTACATCCAGAACCGTGTCATCGGGTCCTAGCTTCGCAGCATTGATGATTGCTTCTCTGACCTCGTCTCCATAGAGACCCTTCCGCAGAGTGTCCCATTGTGACGAAACTTGGTCGAAGTAGTCTTTCACCCGGCGGGACATAGTGGGTGCGAAGGACAGAGGATAGTTAAAGGCAGGTTTCTTCAGGACCCAAGGGAAGCCTAGGCTAAGCTTCAGGGTAGACGAGTGAGAGTCCGTTGGAAGTCACCGTGTACAAGGTTCAGATCCGGTTCGAGAAGCTGTTCGCAGACCCAATGATTTTCGAAGACCCCGCAAACCTGGTTAAGTGATATTTTCTCTCCATAGGCATCCCGCCGCAGAAGACTGGTCATCTGCACCAGTCGACCGGCGACGTGACTCCCGTTAACGATTCGGGAGGACCCTCAGTAGTGTCTGGGACAGCCGACTATCGTTACCAAGGGAAGCGGGTCCGATCCGATTACATGGCCGGTGCCAACCTTGAGATTAACTATGCTGACTTCGGGTCTGGACTATCTAGGGACGACCACGAAAAATTGTGGAGGAAGGGCCGCTGGGGAGACATGAGGTTTGAAACCAAAGATTTCACCGACAAGACAGCCACGATTGACTTGCCTGATGTTGCCGAGCTCTACCAAATGTTGAGCGCAAGAGCAACTCCCACCACCCTAGCCAGCGTAGAATTGGAAAACTTGCCTGACAGCCTGTTCAAAGCCACAGTGAGCTACCTAGAGGAGCGTCTAAAACGGCTAGCCGAAGACGAAGGTGCAGCGGTCGAGGTCTACGCCACAAGAGACCTGGCTCCGGAGGAAAGAAAGGCCCTAGAGAAGAGATTAACGAGAGAGTCGACTGATTCCACAGTTCACGTGATACTCTCGAAGATGGAAACGACCAAGTCTCATACGACCGGCTGAATTCTGACCGGCTCTAGGCGATTCGTTTGTACGCGTCGACGAACTCCGGGTCTATGACTCCTGATACAACTCTCTCTGACCCGTCCGGGAGGACGACTGGAGTGCCGGCGGCGTGGAAAGGGAGCTCGAAACGTTCTAGCTTCTCAGGACTGTCCGTCTCGAACAGTTTTCTGCAGGACCCGTTTTCGTAATGGAAAGCATAGAGCTTTTCAATTCTTCTCTCACCGAAGCCCCCTGCTCTTCCGCCTGCGGCATGTGAGTCCTCGGGTAGCTGGAGGACGTATACGAAATTGGTCCCGTGTAGGGACCTCAAATCGACAGGGTTCTCTGCCACGAGTATTCTCCGGCCTTTCTCGGCAAGGAGGGTCGCAAGTTCTTCTATCGGAGTCATGGACTACCGACCAATGCAGCTAGTAGAAATGTCTCTCTCGCCAGTAGGTTAGAGAAAGCTAATCGTTGCATCTTTGCTCCTGATTTTCAGCATCTTCTCGACTTCCTTCCTCTCCTCCTCTGTCAGAGGGGTATACAGCCGAGCTTCGTCGGTAAACCCTGCATATCTTCCCGCAACCACGTACGATTCTTTGCCGGTCTCCTTGAGGACGGTGATGCGGTTGAGCGAGTCCTTCTCCGTGTAAAAGTAGAGGGGAATGTAATCGTATTTCGAGAGTTCTTTCTTCGACAATGGTTTCTTGACTTGCTGCATAGTCATGGCCTTTCCCTTGGAATTTGGATGCTTTTGAAGGCTATCATCTTCTGAACCGGGCGACTACGAAACGGCCTATGGCCGCTGTGCAGATTGAAGGGTCCTGACAGCCCCCGACGGGAATGTGGAAGAACATTAGGAAGTTGCGCTTTCCAAGGCGAGCCATTAGCGTCGTTAGGACGCAGTTTCCTTGTCCTGGGGGTTCCTTGGACACTTCGAAGAGAAGTTGAAGGACGGGGGACCTTCGGAGACTACTGGTGAGGTGGAATCGGAGGATTCTCTGGTCTCCAACAGTGTCCTCGCCGATGGGCTTTACCAGCATGGAACCAGGACCCTGCAACCGCTTTCCACGACTACCAAGGTTCCGCCGTGATAATAATCCTCGTTCCTGGCCAACTCCAGACTGGGCTGCAAGGAAGTTTCGGGTTTAGGGTCCCGAATAAGAAAAAGAGGGGTTTGGGGAAAACGCTGGAAGGCTATGTTGCTACTTTCTGGGTCGTACGAAGGCGGCTGCTACGCCAATGAGGACGGCCAGCAGTATTAGTGCTCCTCCGATGATCAGTGCTAATGCTCCGGGGACCATCTGGTCGTTAGTCTTGAGGCTGGTGGCTGGGTTGTTGACTAGGACGGTTCCGATGGCGTAGAATAGTCCTCCGATGATGAAGGTCTTGAAGTGGTCGAATACCCCCGGGAAGGTCTCTGTCAGGGTGTGGTTCTCTGAGAGGGGTGATGCGCCGAGGAATATGGCGGCGATGAAGGCGTAGCCTGCGATGATCAGAACTATCCAGCCCTGAAGGGCCGTTTGAGTGTCGTTGACTAGGGCTCTTGCTGTGGTGGTTAGGAAGACGTTGAAGGCTAGGAGTACCGCGCCCACTGCGAGGCTGTGCCAGCTTTTGAAGGCGGTTGTTAGTGCATGTCGATATGTTTCTGTCGACATTTTTTCTCAAACGTGGGCGCGGCTCTGGCCGGGTCTAAAAAGCTGTTCTTGTTCAAAAATTGGACAGTGAATTATGCACATTCCCGCCGAAAAAGACCGTTTTCGACTCTTTTAGTTCGACGTTCCATCTTTACGCCAGAATGGAGTAGAAAAAGTAGAATTGATACTAGTAGTTTGGCACCAAACTAGGATCCAGGACCCTACAGATTCAACTCGGAACTATTCTGGACGCAGCAGAGGCTTGAGGAAGGGTCCCGTGTCAAGCCTTGAGAAGGCATCAAGGTCGATGTCTGCGCCGGGCCGCATTATCTCTAGCAAGAAGTCGCCCGTCTTAGGAGAGTCCCACCAGTCTTCGCCGAGCCTTCCCTTGAGCTTCTTGATGAGCTCTGACTTCCTTACCGCAGCTATGAGATAGCTTGGCGAGTATAGGTCATAGTCAGGCATGACATGGTGTAGTTGCCAGTATTCGCCTGGAATCTCGAAGCCCACATACTCTTTGTAGAGTCGGGCGTAGAGGTCCGAAGCCTCGTCCATGCTGAGCTTCTTCTCTTGGAACGCTATCTTCATCAGCGAATTGGCGGAGTAGAATGCTACGAAGAAGAGTTCCATGAACCTCCTCCTCTCCAGCACGTTCTGAACTTGTTCGTCGGTGAGCCCGAATTTCCGTTTCATGTACCGCGGGTCCTCCACCAAGCTCTCCAAAAAGGTGGAGAATATCTCTGTAGTGCCGTGGGCGAGAAACTCCCTTTCCCATATTGGCAACTGGGGGTCTACGGAGATGCAGTGCATCGCATGCCCAAATTCGTGGTAGGACCCTTCCAGGTCAGTGTAGGGACTGACGGGTTTGACGAGTAGCCTCGCGTCGTTGGGGATCTGGACAAAGAATGCGACGGGTGAAGGGGTCTTGCCTGGCCGGTCTTCTGCGTCCACATGAATCTTCTTGGTGTTGAAACCCAGCCGTTTGAGCTGACGAACAGGCATCTCCGCAGGGTCGAACTTCGAGAAAATCCTGTTCAACGGCTGGTAGACCTTGCCCCGGAAATAGTAGAAGTCATCGTAGTATTCCGCGGGTGCCTTCTTGATCTCACGGGCATACTTTCCCAAGGCTTCCCGGAAAGGCTTCTTGACCGCAGCACCTAGCTTCTGGACCAGTTCCTTGAGCTGGTCGAGGCTAATCCGCTCGTTCTCTAGGTAGATGCGTAGCGGGGTCGTACCATACTTCTTGTGAACGTCCCAGGACCTCTGAAACATGGCTCTGATGAGAGGAGTGATGGTCGGGACCTTCTTGACGAGGTCGTCGTAGACCTGCTTTCTCCGCTTCGGGTCTGCGACAGCGCTAAACTGTCGCCAGGTCTTCCAGTTGACAGGGCGTCCCCGGAACCTGTTTCGCTTCGAGACCACCTTTTCCTCCCGCGCCTTGTCCAGTTTCAGCATGAGCTCAGTCTTGTTAGCGTCGGCAACATCACTGACGCATTTCAGGAACAAGCGTCGTGGCCTTCGCGACACGGAGAGAAAGAGCTCTGCGTGTGAAACCTTCTGTTTCGCAACAGCCTTCATGAACTCCTCGTCGAAGGGAAGGCCATTGTACATCTTCCAGTTCTCGTGGGCGTAGAGAACGGAATACGACTCGTCGACTATGGCCCAGGCACTGAGAGGTAAGGGCAGACCCTTGTCGGTCATGGCTGACCC
>CAYIBO010000039.1:0-11343 GCA_964361545.1 uncultured Candidatus Bathyarchaeia archaeon | reverse complement strand
CTTGCCTTTGAGGACCTCGTCGAGGATTCTGGCCTCGTTTCCAGTTTCGAAGAAAATAGCCGAGATGAGAACATTAGTATCGAGGATGAGTCTGGGCTTCAAGAAGCCTTCGCATGTCTGGCCCTGACTGCCCGAACCTCCCGAGAAACGTCTTCCCGGGTGATTCCCAGAGACCTGATCTTCCTTCTGATGGAGGTGAGGGTCTCTTTTGTGCTGGAGGGTGTCCAGCCTACTTTCTTGAGGATTATGGTGTCGCCTTCTCCGAAGACCAGAAGACGGCTGCCGCTCTTGAGCCCAAGCTTCTCTCTTATCAGCCCGGGGATGACGACCTGGCCCTTACTGGAAACCCTTGTCATTTCCAGATCCAAGACAACCAGGCTGGAATAAGACCAGTCTTACTTTTAAACCATCCGAACCTTGGGACATGTTGGAATCTGAAAGAAGGCGGGGGTTGAGTGAGGGGACCAGTGCACCTTCAAGAGTGGCCAGTGTTCTTCCAAACTCCGTGGCATGATGACATACTGTATCATATTTGTTAACTACTTATATATTACTTAACAATAAGTATACGGCAAATACGTTATGCAGTCGCACACGGAACCAATGAAGCTCACTGGGAAGGAGCTCAAGCTGCTGTCCCTCTTAGCAAGGCATGGAAAGGCAAGCGTCTCAGAAGTAGTCGCGGAACTCCGCGAGCTGCCACCTCAGATGTCGCGAGTGATTGCAGGGCTTCAAGAAAAAGACTTTGTTAGGACTGAGAGGGCCGGGGTTTCGAAGATCCTGTCTCTCTCTGAGACGAAACACTCGGCTTTATGGAGAAAACTGGGCCTTGAGTTCGAACATATCCCGTTTGATGAATTGCTTTCCGGGGTAAGCCTTGAAGTACTCTCAGCCATATGCTTCCTGAACCTCAGGAACCGAAAAGAGATCGCGAAACACTGTCTTGTGTCGGAAGCTTCGGTGGCCAGAACCCTTGAGAGATTAAAGCAGGTAGGGATAGTAGAAAAAGCAGAACCTGGTTACAGGGTTTCGACTAGATTTCAGACTCTGAAGGAACTTGTGATAGAATACAGGCACTACTTGAACCAGAGGATTGCTAAGCGGTTCGCGGATGATGCGCTGGTTCACTGGGAATGCAACAATGAGTTCATATTGGAAACTAGGAGGCGTGAAGAAGGAGACGGGTTTCATCTAACGGCCAGCTCGGTGTTTGCCAGGTTTGGCGTCACCCTTCTCTCTACCAAATCCTACTTCTTCTATTCTCCGTTCAGGAGGAAGCTTAGGCTTGAGGACGCCGTATTGCACTCGCTACAGCTACGAAACGTCAGTCCGTTGCCGGTGCTGCTGGTGTGGAAGAATAACCAGACGAGGTTGGATATGAGCTATCTACGAAATGCTGGGGAAAAATATGGTGCAGGACAGCTCATAGATCGAATAGTAGCCTACTTTGAAAGCCGGGGTGGTGAGAGGCCACGGGGCCTTCCTCCCTGGGACGAGTTCATGAGGAGGGCCAAGGAGTATCCGGCGAAAGTGTCGCCAGAGGCGGTTTCGTACCATGCGCGGGGCTTGTCCAGTCGGT
The DNA here is from genome assembly GCA_964361545.1 of uncultured Candidatus Bathyarchaeia archaeon. Lineage (GTDB taxonomy): Archaea > Thermoproteota > Bathyarchaeia > 40CM-2-53-6 > 40CM-2-53-6 > BA-19. Next base: position 9,764 of record CAYIBO010000039.1, on the reverse strand, counting down.
AAGTTATCAGGAGGCTCCTGTCAACCTTCAACGATCCCAGGCAGCTTCTCCTCAACCTGTTGGGTGGATCTTTGGGTCGGTGTGGGTTCCATGAATTCGGAATAGAAAGGCGTTAGTTCGGTGGGTGTTTTGAATGCCTATCTGGGCTCTCTTCCGCCTTTGCCGTAAAGTATACTAATAGCGCACGTAAACGTTTCATGAACCTTTCATGTGGATTCCCGCCTGGCTGTGGAAGGGCTATTCTAGGCTCTACTACGCGTTCGGAGAAGAGACTTTCGGCTTCTCCGAAGCCATGCATGTGCTTTCCCTAGACGATCTCAGAACCCGTGTGATCTTGAGCCGGCTCAGGAGAGCTGGGTACCTGGTTCTGTTCGAGAGGAAAGCTAGGATGAGAAGGTACAGGGCCATAGATCCTTCCCTTCTCGCCTTTTCAGAAGGGGCGGGGATTAGGAACTTCACCGTCCCACAGGGAAGGTATGCTCAGCTGATCCTCCTGTGGTGTATGAAGCTCCTCTCCTACTATGGGAAGAGGATGAGGTCAATCGTTCTCTACGGCTCCGTGGCCCGAGGGGCAGCCTCGTCTTCGAGCGACATTGACTTCATGCTGGTTGTTGACGGGCTCGAACGGTCCTATGGGAAACGGATCAATGAGATAGTCTCGCTGGAGCTGGACCCGAGCCTGATGGGGGAGAGAACATTCCTGCGCCAGCATGGCTATGGGGGCCAACTATCAAACGTGGTCTATACGCCTGAAGAGTCTGAGGCCTTCCGGCTACTCTACCTAGACATCATCCATGACGGACATATCCTGTTCGATTATCAAGGCCACTTCGCGAAGATTGCCGCCCGGTTAAGGGCGCGTTTGGACGAGACGGGGGCGAAGAGGGTGGTCTTGGAGGGTGGCGGTTGGTACTGGGATTTGAAGCCGGATATCCAGTTTGGAGAGCGGTTGGAGCTTTGAGCAACATCGACTATGCCAGAGCCTTGTTGACGGAGGCTGAGACCCGTATAGCCGCCGCGAGTTCTCAGATTCGGAGGAGGAGGCATGCGTATGTTGTGCGGCAGAGCCAGGAGTCCGTTGAACTATCCCTCAAGTCAAGCCTTCGACTGGCCGGGATAGAGTTTCCCAAGGAGCACGAGGTCAGCGGGGTCCTGACGGAGAACTCCCGCAAGTATCCGGGCTGGTTCTCGGAGAAGATTCCCGAAATGGCTCGGGTCTCCAAGGAGCTTGTCCAGAAGAGGATTCCCAGCATGTACGGCGACGAAGCGGGGAGGGGCCCGCAGGAACTCTTCACCAGGGAGGACGCGTCTGAGGCCCTGGCCGATGCCAAGATGGTCTTCAGGCTTGTAGGTAGACTTTTCAGGCTCTGGTCTCGTGAGAAACGGGGAAAGAGCCGTTAGACCTCAGCAGCTTCTCCTCAAGCGGTTGGGTCGAGGTTCGGGTTCGTATGAGTTCTGCATTCGGAGCAGAGGGGCTTTAGTTCCGTGGTTGTGTTTGGGATGGCTAGGAGGTAGTAGTAGACTTGGTCTGCTGTGCTGGTGTAGAACCAGCCTGGGACGTCTGGGCGGTTGCGTGCTGGGTGGGTCCGGCAACATTCATAGATTGAGAGCTAGGTCCCTGTAGAGCATTACTCTTCTTCCCGCATCTTGTCCAGTAGCCTGAAGGTCTCTTCCTTCGACAGCTTACTGGTTCCGGCGAGGTCTCCGGTAGCCCTCGATGGTTTAGAGAGGCTTTGGTGCACCCTAGCCACGAGACTTCGACAGTTTACAATGCACTGCTCGAATTCGCGGGGTCCGAACGAGAAAGCTCCTCGCACCGAATCTGTCTTCGGTTCCTCGACGAAGGTCCACAGCTTCTCGATGTTCTCTAGGATCTTCTCGCGGGGGCATTTCTGGAGATGTGTGATAACTCGTGCCTGGTTAGGTTTTTCATAGCAGAGGGCGATAATGTCTCCTATGTCCTGTGCGCGCATGGGTTGGGCTTTGAGCGCTATCAGCATCTCTTTGTCTGCAACCCTGGCTTTGGCTCGGGCTTCTAGTCCTCTGCCTCTGATCTCTCGAGTTTCCGAGTTTGCGAGAAGGTACCCGAAAGAGTATGCGCAGCGAGTTTGCCGGGATTGGACCGAGTTGACGAGCAGGTCGATTCCGACTTTGAATCCTATGTCCTTTACAAAAGTCTCGGACCTTCCTCCGTATACGGGTTCGAGCTCGTCTCTGACTTGGCTTCTCTTGTAGTCGAGACTTTTCGCGAGTTCTAGGAAGAAGCCTGCTTCCTTCTCCTCGACGACAATGTCTAAGTCAGCAGAGTACCTTGGAAAATGGTAGGATGAGACGGCGTATCCTCCGATGAGAACGTAGTTTCTTTCCGGGGAGAGTCTGTTGAGAAATTGGAAGCACTCTTTTTCTCGAGCTTCAAGTTGTCTACGGAAGCTGAGCTTCAAGGGCTGTCTAGCTGGCATTGCCCGGAGCTTCTCCGGTCGCGGGTCCATACTTTTCTTGAAGGTAGTCTAGGGCTGGTTTGTAGAAGTGGATTCTTTCACGGCAGTATTCGAGCACGGTCTCCAACGGGACGACTGGTGTGTCGTTTTTGATTACTTTGCTTACTGTGCCGACGGGGTGGAGGATGAAGACGAGCCCGAACATCGTCTTTCGCTCGCCTTCGAGAGCGTATTCTGCCTGGTGCTCGCTGAGGAACTTTTTCCATTCCTTTCTGTCGGCTTTGTTGACCTGTATGTGTACGGGTTTGAAGCCGGGTGTGAACCCTGTCCAGTAGTAGCCGTCGGTCCAGATTGTGACGGCGTCGTCGTGGGAGAATGCGAAGGGGTGGGGTGCTTGTTCGAGGATTCTTTCCCGTGCCATGCTTTCCTCAACTATGCTCTTAGCGAGGTCAGTGGGCTGTACCAACGAGTACTTGGCCTTCTCGACGCGGTGGATGAGGTTCAACCTGGCCATGTCGTGCAAGACCTTGGCTGGGTCTGGGCTGGGAAAGGTTCCCCGGAATTCGTCAATCGTGAATGGTTTTTTTCCGAAGGCCTCGCGGGTCCAGGCCCAGAGTGCGACGTATTTGTTCATGTGGAATTCCCGATTACCATAACAGTAATTCGAATATAAATAGCTGTTCTCAAGCTCCCCCGCCGGGCAGGGAACGGTCCTGGCTTCGTCTGGTGCTGGTGTAGAACCGTCCCGGTCGTCCTGGGTGGTTGCGTGCTGGGTGGGTCCGATAACACTCATGTATTGAGAGCGGTCGTCGTCTGAAGCTGTCAGGGTCCCGCTGGACGCAGTGCGACTCGTTCAGATGTTAGATGGGGTAGAGAGGCCTTTCCTAATAGTACCAGTATTTTTCCAGTTTTCTAACGGCCCATCTTCTCGATAGGAAGGAGAGGACTGACGCTGGAAGAAGGACGAGGAAGAGCCCGAGGCCTAGTGCGAGCTTGTCTGAGGTGGTGTTTGTTGATGCTGGACCAGCGGTTTCTGCGCCGGTTAACCTGTCAGAAAGGCTGAACGCGGAGGTAAGACCTTCCGGATCAGTGGTTGAAGCCTGGTTTGTGGGGGTTACTAGTGCCGGGATTGAGAGTAGTGCAATGCCGGCGAGGACTCCGAGGGTGAGGCTTACTCCCATTCGAACGCGTCTGCCTGGCCTCCACATCATTACCGGCTTCTCCCTCCGCTAGACTCTTCTCGTCCCGTGGGATAATTCCACGGTCCAGAACGGCTTGTTCAATGTTCTAGAACGGGCATATTGCTCCACACGCTGGTGCTCGTGTTGTGTTCTGGTCTCCGAACAGCCCGTTCTAACCTCTGGGATTATCCTCTCGGACTTCGCATAGTGGCCTCTGGCGGAAGTGGAATGGTCCCACCCCGGGCGAACGCGCTACTCGTTGTAGGAATGACGCTCGCGATTCTCGCATTATCGGTCTCGAACAGCCCGATTGCGTCTGCGCACAGAATGGTACAGTTCAGCTCTCAAGACGAGCTGGAGTATTTCCTCAGGAACAACTCGATCTACTGCCGGGACGGATACACTGTTAGCAGCTTCCAATTGGGCGACCGCAACGTGCAGGCGCTATCCTCGGGGTCCAGCGAAGCAGGCTCAGGCTCGGTGCCGGCCCACTCTGAGACAAACAACCAAGTCTCTGGAGTGGACGAGCTGGATACGGTCAAGAACGATGGTCGTTATGTGTACACTGTGACCGGTAACAAGCTGGTGATTCTGAAGGCCTACCCGGCGACCGAAGCGGAAGTGGCCTCGACAACTATCATCGTCAACGGGACGATCATTGGTATTTTCGTTAGGGGGGACAAGCTCGCAGTTTTTGGCCAAGCAGCACAATACGGGTACTATGGTGAAATGTCGTTGAGGAGTGCGTCGTTTGCCCCGTACTGGGGCAGCAGTAATACTACGATCTGGGTCTTTGACATTGCAGACAGGACCCTTCCGGTTCTTCGGAACACCATTACTGTCGAGGGAAGCTATGTTGGGGCGCGGATGATCGGCGACTTTGTTTACCTTGTCGCCAGCCAGCCCATTCCGTATTGTGCAGAGGACTTCGAGCTCCCCAAGCTAACAGCCGGGCAGGGGACCGTGACGATGGCTGCTACACAGGTCTTTCACTCTGACTTGGAGGACTATGGGCACAGTTTCACGAATGTTGTGGGCTTTGATATTGCGGTTGACGGGAAGGACCCGCGGCTAGAGTCGTTTCTGCTGGGGACCACTGGGACTATCTATGTTTCGTCACGCGCGATCTTCCTATCATCATACATCTACAGTGGTGAGGAGGGGACTGTAGTGCACAGGATTAGCATTGACGAGGGAACGATTGTCTATGAGGCGACGGGCCAGGTTCCGGGCCATGTCTTGAACCAGTTTTCGATGGACGAGTACAACGGATACTTCCGCGTTGCCACGCAAACATGGAACACGGGGACGGTTCAGGTTGCGTTGCCTTCGCGACCCAGCACTTCCACTAGTACGACTACTACGGTTTCGGGCCCTGCGAGTGGGGTCTATGTGCTTGACGAAAACCTCGATCTTGTTGGTAGGGTTGAGGGGCTGGGCGCAGGGGAACAGTTCCACTCCGCCCGTTTCGTGGGTGACCGGGCGTACCTTGTGACTTTCAAGAAGATTGACCCGTTGTTTGTTGTGGACTTGTCGGAGCCGCGTAACCCGCGGGTCCTGGGGGAGCTGAAGATTACCGGGTACTCGGATTATCTGCACCCCTTTGACGAGAACTATGTTATCGGGATTGGGAAGGAGGCTGATGACCAGGGTAGTTTTGCCTGGTACCAGGGTGTGAAGGTGGCGTTGTTTGACGTGTCGGACCCTGCGAACCCTAGGGAGGCGGGTACGTTTGTGATTGGGGACCGCGGGACCGAGTCGCCTGTGCTCTTGGAGCATAAGGCGCTATTGTTCGACCGTGAACGGAGCCTGTTGGTAATGCCGGTGACAGTGGCGAAGCTGTCAGGGTACAATGAGCCCTGGGCCCGGGGAGAGCCGGTATGGCAGGGAGCGTACGTGTTCACGGTGAACCCGGAGGTGGGTGTGGTGTTCAGGGGTGGGATAACTCACCTTGCGAACGGGGAGGTTCCGTCCGACTACTGCTACTATGGCGGTTACTATAGTAGCACGAACTGTGACAGGCAGGTCTCCAGGTCACTGTTCATCGGAGAGGTCTTGTACACATTGTCGCCGACGATGATGAAGATGAACAGCCTAACAGACCTCAGCGAGCTCAAGGTTGTGATCCTCTAGATCTGCTTGTACATCGTGGCATTGTAAGCAGGTTCACTCGGAAGGGGGCGAGACCTGAAGCCGGATGGTTGGGTGGCCTGAACCAAGCTGGCACAGGATGGAAGGGTCCATATTCCCATTGCAACCGAGCTTAGCGATAGAATGAACAGCGAAAGTTCTCACAGTCTGAGGGTGGTGGTGATCTATTCGTCCCTGAAACCCGACTTTCAAGACATAGTAGAACAAACAAAGAGGACAGCTGCAGATGATTACATGGTTGAAGTTCGCGATTCACTGCAATTGAGCCCTGAAGAGGAACGGCGATTTCTAGACGATATTCGGGCTATACCGCCTCAAGTTCGAGGACAGGTGAAGAGTGGAAAAAAGAGAACTCTTCCAATTTCCCATAGTGGAAACCTCAGCCGCTCAATACCCATCCTGATCCTCTACGAGGGTTTGAGGCCGACCGATGTGTATCCCAAGGTCCTGATGGGTGTCATGTACGATGTTAACGCCGCTTTCAAAACTCCAAGAGTGACCGAGGTCTTAGGATTGGAAAGTGGCATCACGACACTCCTCTTGTCCAAACCCGAACTATTGGGGTCCGGCCTCAAGCTTGTAGAAAGGGAGTTCGGGACAAAATCCGGGATAGTTGACCTAGTGTTCAATGACAATGATGGAGTCTAGATACTTTCGACACTTCTGCCAATGGAAGGGTCCGGTTGGCGGATGTGGATGCTCCTGAGAGCTATGAGCCGGGGTTCGATGGGGCGACTGACGCGTTGGAGGGTTTGATTGGGGGTCGGGTGGTGTTTCTTGATGTTGATGATGTCTCGAGGACGGACCGGTTTGGGAGGCTGATCTGTGTTGTATATGCCCGGCATAATTCGACGCACGTGTTGAACGTGAACAAGGCGCTAGTGGATAGGGGGAGGGCGGTGGTCGATGATTTTACGAATAACGAGTTCAACCCGTCAACATGGACAACATACACCTATTATCCTGGGCGGCCCCGTGCCTCCCCACTAGCAGGGCCTGGTTCGTCGTACGTCTTGGCTGCTGTCGCTGCGATTATTGTTGTGATCGTAGCCGGTGCGCTCTACCTGAGGCTTCGCAGAAGCCGGTAAGGGTCTGTTGTAGTTTGTGATTTCTCGGGTTTGGAACGGATACCCCCTCCCCCTTTCCCGAACAAATTTCATTAGGGAAGTCGCGGTTTCTAGCGGTTTTTGGCACGTTTTGCGCATGTTTCGGGGCAGTTTTTGACCGGAAGACGGGTGCTCGGGTCTAGAAGGGGGGGTTATGCCTATCACGAAGCAAACTGATAGGGAACGCAAGGGTCCACCTTCAGTTTGGCAAGGGAGTCTTGGGGAGTCGGTCGAGACTCGCCTTGCCTGGCACAGCCGCCCAGGTATTACCCTTGTATTACCCTTTTTTCGGCAGTTATATAACACCGGGGAATGTCTAGGTTACAATGGGTGCAAATTCGGGAATATCCCCAACTAATGCGAGTGCTGGCGTGAAGAAGATGGCATTGCAGATAGAGTTGAAAGTGACTCGCAGTTCCAGAGAACTCTCTCCAAACCCGGATATGCAATGGATAGTTAGGAACTATAGGAAGTTACAGATTCAATATGCCGACAAATGGATTGCGGTCAAGGACTCAAAGGTTGTCGAGTCTGACTCTGAACTTGAGCCACTGCTTGCAAAACTGACAAAGAACCACGGAACAACGCTTGGTTTTGCTGTAGAGTTTATAGGCACTAAGCCTCGCAACCTGCTAATCTGAATCTCTGTTGCGTCAGGCCGGGGTAGTTGACCTTGCCAGAGGTCCCCGCATCCAAGTCAGAGTCACCATAAGTTCGCTGAACGTTTCCGAGGTGTTCTGGTTTCTGATCGACACTGGTGCAACCTACACTCAGGTTTCAGAGGGAGATTTCTTGAAGCTCGGAATACCGCGAGACCGGTTCGAGCTTAGCGATGAAACGATTTTCACAGCGGGAAATATTCTCAAACAATACTTCCTCCGAGAGAAGGTTCGGCTGTCGCTCGTGGGCAGAAACTACGATTTCGAGCCAGTGAGGGCCCTAATCTATCAAGGAGACAACCCGAAAGACAGGAAGAGCTTCCTTGAGAATGTCAACAGCATCCTTGGCCGAGACATAATCCTAAGACACAAGATGATCCTCAGAAGGTCGCATGTCGTTTTGGAATCCTAGGAGCTCGTCCTAAAGTTCCCCGGGGTTGACGGCTCCGGCATAGCTAGTAAGGCCTCTCCGGAATCATACCATACCAGTCTAAGAGAGAGTCTAATCTTCAAGCTAGACTCTCCCAGACAATGATTTTTTCCTCTCCCAGGGGTTTGTTGCATTCCTCGCAATAGAAGCTAGCCTGTTCTGGATTGGTGTTCCACTCGTACTTGCCTGTTTCAGGGTTGAAGGTAGCATAGTTAGGGTCTGCTTTGGCGTAAACTTCTACCAGCGGCCTCTGGCAGCTGCTACAGGTCGGAGGCTCCTTAGCTGGTTTGCTCAAGGTCAGGACCCTCGAAAGGAAGGCATCGAAGCTGGGGGGGCATACTTTAGCTAGACTTGGGCGCCCGCCTCGGACGTGCTCGGAAATGATGAGGGGGTATAGTCTTAACTTGTACTCCTCCAAGTTACTTGGACTGGTACAAGTTGCTCTTTGACGAGCGTCCGAAAAGGACGAGGAAAGACCTGTACGATATGGAGCAGCAGCTTGCAGCAGCACTCCGGTAGACTAGTGTTGTATTCTTCCATCATTGGCGGTTTTCCTACAACAAAGCTGCCTTAAGCCCGTCCGAAAGAAGATTATCTCTCTATTCTCGACACTATCCTCCTGGTCATGGTTGTCACGCGAGCTCAAGCGTGCTGAAAATTGAGCCGTGGCTCTTTGCCGGGAGGCTTGGTCGTTTGTACCGTTTGTATTGTGGTTAACCTGTCTTTCGACGGGTTTCCTTTCTTCGCTATTCGCGAGGATGCATCTGATTATTAACAGGGGATTCCTTGGAAATCAGCCCGTAGGCTGCTGTGTTTGACTAGGTCCCGGAGGGAGGATGTTGACTGGTGGTTCTCTACGTCCATCGACGATTATGAGTCTGCGCAGCTCCTGTTCAAGGGAGGAAAGTACAGCAAGACAATTCACGTCTTACACAACGCTGCTGAGAAGGCGTTGAAAGCGGCGATTCTGGCTGAGAGGAAGCGTCCGCCAAGGGGAGCAGCTGGGCACAACCTGGCCCGACTCGTGGAGATGATCAGCCTCTGGAAAATTCCGCCTAGACTGACGAGGGCCCTCCAGGACCTCGGACCACTTTACCTTCCCTCAGAATATCCTGACGCGGCCCTCGGGGTACCGGGGACGATATTCAAAAAGGAGCAGGCTGAAAGATATCTGAGAGAAGTGGGAGGCCTCATCAAATGGCTACGGAGAAGCGTGTTCAGAGAATAGTAAGAGAGTACGTCAGCCGGCTGGCCCGGAACATTGCAGTCAAACAAGCCATCTTGACGGGGTCCTGGGCGAGGGGCTCCTATCTGGAAGACAGTGATGTTGACCTTATTGTGGTCTCGGATGATTTCGAGCGGATGGACCTTCCCGAGAGGCTTGTCTATCTTCAGAAAAGCTGGACGGACAAGCTGGCGCTGGAGGCTTTCGGGTATACGACTAGCGAGTTTCGCAGGCTGAGAAGGAACAGTTCATACGTTAGGGACGCGGTTCAGCACGGAATCCCCATTGGTCCAGTAGAACGAGCCTAACAGACCCCGACGGGAGACGAATACCTGGTTTTCATGGTCCATGACATGGGTGAGGTCTGAATCATTCAGAAGATTCTGGAATGAGAATGTTGAATATTGAGCCGTGGCTTTTTGGCGGGGAGTTCGGAAACGAATGTCTCCGTGGGGCTCTTCTGCTCAATGTGATGTAGGTGAGGTTTACTGCACCAGCGTATCCGGCAAAGAGGTCCTCAGGCACTTTCGCACCAAGTTCGAGATGCAGGGACCGAGACCCCTTGCCTTGTTTC
>CAYIBO010000038.1:0-11655 GCA_964361545.1 uncultured Candidatus Bathyarchaeia archaeon | reverse complement strand
TCTAAGTTGTAAGCCACTAATCCCCCCATCACTATGCGTGCACAGCGGACTCGGCCATGATTCCCATCCAAGACCAGAACCCGACCACGATAAGGCCTTACGTCAACTGGGCCTTCATACTCGCGAACATAGCAGTCTTCATCTACACCCTTTTCAACGGAACTTTCGCCGACCCTACCGCAACTTGCCTCACAGACCCGAAAAACGCAATCTGTGTCTATGGGCTCAAACCCGACCGGATAATAGGTGGAAGTGAATACATCACATTCCTCACAAGCATGTTCCTCCACGGAGGCATACTTCACATCGGCGGAAATATGCTGTACCTCTGGATCTTCGGTGATAACATCGAAGACCGGACAGGACACGCGGGCTACGTCATATTCTACATGGCCAGCGGGGTAGCCGCCAGCCTAGCCCACATAGCCAGCGACCCAGCTTCCACTATACCCGCGGTGGGCGCTTCAGGCGCTATATCCGGAGTGCTGGGGGCCTACATAGTCCGTTTCCCACACGCCCGCGTCCGAGCCATTGTATTCATCGGACGCTTCGGACAGCTAATCCGGCTGCCCGCCTTCCTATTGATCGGCTTCTGGTTCGTGTACCAACTACTCCTCAGCGCCCTAGACCCCACTGGCGGAGTAGCCTACTTCGCCCACATAGGAGGCTTCATAGCCGGGCTGCTATTCGCCTTCGCCATACCCAAGAAGAAACCGGCCGAAATGGTAAGCCAAGCACCCTACACGTAACGCGGCCGGCAACGAGAGACTAGACGGAACCTTCGCAAGACGACTTCAAGAAAGCCTCGAAAGGACACAAAATCCAAACATTCTTTTCTAGGGCCCTGGGGGGATCCTTCTCTATCGGCCGCCTGGCTTTCTTGTTTGAAATGGCATGCCCTTCATCATCTGTCCCCGCCGGCCCTTCATCTGCTTCATCATCTTCCGCATCGTGAAATACTGATTGATCAATTCCCGAACCTCCCTGTCCGAACGCCCAGACCCCCGCGCAATCCTCCTCGCCCGAGACCCGTCCACCAGCCGTGGCTCCCCCAACTCCTTACCCGTCATCGACTGAATAATCACCCTCCACGCCTTCATTTTCTCCTCTGCCACACCCAACTGGTCCTCTGGTAGGCTAACTCCACCCGGAATCATCTGCAAAACCTTCCGCAACGGGCCCATCTTCCGCAAGTTCTCCATCTGGTCAAACATGTCCTTCAACGAAAACCGGCCCTCCAAGAACTGTTTGACCTTCGCCTCTGGAACCTTGACCTCCGCCTCCTCCACCTTCTGGAGCAACGCCTTCAGGTCACCCATTCCCAGCAGCCGGCCGGCAAAATCCGTCGGGACAAACTGTTCCAAGTCTTCAATCCGCTCGCCCGTCCCGATGAACTTCACCTTGGAACCCGTCGCCACAACCGCCGACAACGCCCCACCACCCTTAGCAGAGCCGTCCATCTTCGTCAGCAAAATCGACCCCACAGGCGTGGCCTCGTGAAACGCCCGAGCCTGAACAGTCGCCTGCTGTCCAATGCTCGCGTCTATGGCGAGAATAATCTCGTCAGGTTTCACAGTCGTAGCGATGTGCTTCATCTCTTCCATCAGGTCCTTCTCGTTCCGGTGCCGCCCAGCTGTGTCGATAATCACCAGGTCAGCTTTCTCTTTCTGAAAACGTTCAAGCCCGTGCTTCGCAATCTCCTCAGGCTTCTTCTTACCCGGCTCTCCATAGACAGGAATCTCCACCTTGGCAGCCAGCTGTGTTAGTTGCTCGAACGCCCCGGGACGGTAAGTGTCAGTGCATACAATTCCCAATCGCAATCCACGCTTCTGGAAAAACCGGGCCAGCTTCACGGCACTGGTCGTCTTGCCAGTTCCCTGAATTCCGACGAGCATGAGTTTTCTGAACTGGCCTGGCTGGACCTCGACCTTCGCCGGCTCCTGTCCGACAAACCGGGTCATTTCCTCGTAGAGAACCTTGACTACGTGATCCCGTCGCGTAATCCCCGGCGGCAGTTTCTCTTTCAGTGACCGTTCTTCAACAGCCTTTGACAGCTGGAGGACGAGATCGACGTTGACATCTGCTGTGAGTAGGGTCCTCTGGAGGTCCTTGGCCAGTTCCTTGACGGCCCTCTCGTCAACATTTGGCATCCGGAGTAGACGGCGAACCGCGTCTGAGAGCGACCGTCCAACAGTTTCCATTGTCTATTCTGGGACCTGCCTGGCCCGCCTCTTAACCTTCTCCAGAACAGCAGCCATGATCAAGGGTAGGCAGACAGTAGCATCGCCGTAGACATCCACAAATCTTCCGCCCTTCCGAATCTTCCGCCAGCTAATCGACTCTGCCAGAGGTGCGCCGCTCAAGCCTCCAGGCTCGGGCCGGTCAGCGGTTATCTGAACAGCCGCGTCAACCCCCTCCCGCAAGACGCTGGCCAGCAACGTGTTGTGCTTTGGAAGGCCTCCTCCAATGATGAGAACGCCCAGCTTCTTGGAGGTCATGCTCATCTCGACCATTCTGGTCACGTCGGCCATGGGGTTGAGTTGGAGCGTTTCTGTCTGGGAGAAGCTCCAGATGCTGAGTCCCAGGATCGAGTCCAGTAGGCCTGGAGAGAACACTCTGACCTTGCTATGCGCAGCTTTCCGCAGAATAGAGTCCTTGTCGGCGAGCTGAGACCCTATCCTGGCTAGCAGGTCAGAGTATGCCATGTTCTTGCGTTGTTCGACGGGAATTTTCTTGAGGAGTTTCCTGATCCGTCGGTCTAGTTTTTCAAACGCTTTTTCTTGGACGAAGATGTCTGCGATGCGACTGTATCCTTGACGGAGAAGCTTCCTGTCGTCAACGTTGAAGCTACCCCGGTAGTGGCGCAGACCTAGAGCCTCTATCACATCATGGGTAAGGTTGGCCCCCGTGGTGACAATGGCGTCGAGAAATCCTCTATCCACCATGTCACCGATGAGTAGTCTAGAGCCGGAGGGGACCATTGGACCTGCCAGGGTCAGAAAGTTCGTGAACTCGCTGCCTCCAAGCATGTCTGTTAGGACGTCCACAGCCGCTCCAATGCGGCCTCCGCCCAGCACCCCAGTCGCTCCCATCTCCCGGGCCAGTGCCCCGACAGACATGCCGGGACGGATTCGTAACTGTCTAACCGCTATTGGACCCTGTCTGGGGAAGGACGTTTCAGCCCTTTCGTCTAACGATCATGTTACGCCCGAGAACGCTCCAGTACTCGACCTCGTTTCCAGCCGAGAGGGAGCCTTTCAACTCCGCGTCGTCAGGCATGGGTGTCTCAAAGGTCTGATAGCTCTCCATGTCCATCAGCTGGACAGTATTACCGGAGATCGATAGGATCTGCCCGGTCCTCTTATCAATTATGGGAACTTCTACCTTAGCGTCCACGGGGCTGATGAGGTTCTTCTTCTGGCTCGTGAAGGCGCTAATCCCTACGATCCGGGCTTTTGCAGCCCCGTGCTTTCCAGGCTTAGACTTCTCATACTCTACTATCCTGCAGGGTTCCCCGTCTATCATCAGGTAGTGCCCAGTCTTTAGGCTGCCCACTTCAACGGGTTTGCTCACGGGGCGTAACCTTTCCAGCCTACCCGGATTTCTGGCATCTAAAAGACTTCCCGCGAGATAGTAGGCCACCTAGGAATTCTTTTTCAACTGTTCCGTTTCACCCTCCCCGACCCTGATAGTCATGACGAAGACGGTTGGCATCCTTGCCAAGAGCGGCTCAAAGGAGATAGCGAGCACTGCCAAGAAAATTTACCATACCATCCAGCGGCACGGCTTCTTTGTGGTTCCTGATGAAAACCTTTCAAAAACGGGAGAGCTTCCCGGTGGAAAACTAATCACCAGAATCAAGGCCGACCTTCTAGTTACTGTCGGTGGTGATGGGACTGTTCTGAAAGCCGTTCGTGAGATGCCGGACCCGAAAACCCCAATCTTAGGGGTGAATATGGGGAGACGCGGCTACCTCACTGAAGTGGACCCGTCAGGGTTTGAAGATGCCCTTGTCCGATGGGCCGAGGGGAAATTCCAGCTCGAAAAACTCTGGAAACTCTCAGTATGGTACGAAAACAAAACGATTGGCGAGGGGCTCAACGAGGCATTGCTGACCCCTGCTGTCCCCGCAAAAATGCTGAGCTGCGAGATTTCCCTGAGAGGAAGGAATTTCTACAATGCTAGGGCTGACGGTTTGATAGTTGCAACCCCAACTGGTTCCACTGCTCACGCATTCTCCGCTGGAGGTCCTATTCTTGAGAATTCGCTGGACAATTTCGCGCTTGCTTTCATCGCTCCCCTCCAACCGGTCAGGTCGATGGTTGTTCCTGTCAGCGGTAACCTGCGGATCCGTGTGAGACGCCCTGGGCCTGACGCTAACTTGTCCATCGACGGCCAGCTGCAACGCTCTCTAAGGTCTGGTCAGACGCTCTCCTTCAGAAAATCGTCCAACAGCAGCTTTTTCGTCAGGTTCGACGATACCTTCCTCCAGCGGAGTCTCCGCAGACTTTCGCCTGAGAGGGAGCCTGTTTGAAAGTACTAGTACTGGACACATCAGCGTTCATAATGGGCTTCAACCCGTCTGCTTCAGGCGAAATGTACACCGTCGAGGCCGTCGAGAACGAACTTCTAACGGGGACGATTGCCCAGCTCAGGTTCCGTCTCTCCAAGGAAAAGGGCAACCTCACAGTTCGACCTCCCTCACCCAGGTCTCGGCAGACGGTTGACAAGGCATCCGCGCAGACGGGCGAGAAGGGATTCCTCTCAGAAGCTGACCGAGACGTTGTTGCTCTGGCCCTTGACCTTAAGCAGTCAAGCCTGGACCCGGTTATAGTGAGTGACGACTATGCAATTCAGAACCTCGCCGAGCATTTACAGTTGAAGTATGGTTCGCTGGCCAACTTCGGCATTGTCCATAAGTTCCAGTGGATCATGTATTGCCCCGCGTGTCATCGCAGGTACAAGCATCCCGCGAAGACTTGTAGGGTCTGTGGAACTGAGCTCAGGCGGAAGGTGCTCTCCAAGACAAGGATTGGGAAGCGGCTAGCTGGCTGAGACGCGGTCTAGCTGCTGTAGAACCCGCTCCCTAATCTCACCGGGCTTCGGTAGCTTCCCCACAAGTCGGCCTTTCTCAATCAGCGGCTTGAGCAAGGGACTGGTTTCTCCCCCGCATTTGGGGCATTTGGGCCCATGACCCTTCTCGGTCCGAACCTGTTCCTGAATACAATTGTCGCATCTCCAGACACGCTTACTTCCGCCTAGCTTGCCTCGTTTTGCTACAGGCTTTCCCCCTGCCTCCACTATGTCCAAAGCAAAGTCAATGGTAGGAGCGTTGCTGACCGAGGTTCCTACTCCAAATCCGTCAGCGCCTGCTTCTGAGAGCTTGCTTACTGATTCTGGGTCCAACCCGCCTGACACGAATATCTTCACATTGTTGAACCCCCTGGAGTCGAGTTCCCAGCGAACCTCTCGGATGATCTCAGCGAAGTTTCCCCTCCGGGAACTTGGTGTGTCTAATCGGACCCCGTAGAGATTGTTGCCCAGGGCTTCTGCTGCCATGATCGCCTCTGTTTTCTCGTCGAAGTAAGTGTCGACCAAGACGATTCGGGGGATGTTCTTGGGCATGTGTTTGTGGAAGCTTTTCCACGCCTTGACCTGGTCTCCCATGGCAACGATGAGGGCGTGGGGCATTGTCCCAGTCGGGTCGATATGCAGTAGCTCTGCACCGATGAGGCTTGAAACAGCATCGAACCCCCCGATGTAACAGGCTCTGTCGATCATGGGGGCGAGAACTGGATGAATCCGACGTATTCCGAATGATAGCAGGGTCTTGCGTCCCGCAGCTCTGCGAACCTGGGCGGCCATTGTGGCGATTCCGGAAGCTTGGCAGAGAAGGCCGAGTAGTGGGGTTTCGTAGAGGCAGAAGTCGAGGTAGCGTCCCTCTAGAACCATGACGGGTTCCCTGACTCCAAGATGGTCGTGAGGATGGAAAAGGGTCCCTTCCGGAAAGGAAGAGACTTTGACTGGGATACCTTCCAACAAATGGGCTGCTTCTTCTATTCCGGCAAGTATGGCCCAGCTCCAGTCTCTGGGAAGCGAGTTTGTTGTGATCTCTGCTGTTACGCTGAGGTCGGAGAGCCCTTCCTTTTCTAGAATCTCCTTGGTCCTGACGAAGTAGATGTCGGTGGTTGCTGCTTTCTTGATCTCTTCCTCGGCTGCTATGTGGAATGTTCTCAACCTGTAAGTGCGCCTTGTCCGGCCGCTACTAAGTTCGCGAAATATGGTCTAGGGTGCCCTGCGACTCAATGGAGCAGCGCCGGCTGACAAGCTATAACTAGGTTCTCTGAGTAGTCCATCCGGTTTCCATGAGGTCGCTTGAGGAGCTTTCGAAAAAGGCTCGCGAGTTGAAGGAAAAGGGCCTCTCCACGTATGAGATAGCTGACGAGCTGAAAGTCCAGGCGGATACCGTTGTCTGGCTGCTTCTACACCAGAAGAATGGCCCGAAGCCCAAGGACAGCTATGATGTTTATGTTAACTGGAACCCCATAGGCTCTAGCGTCCGCCGTTTGACCCTCATAGGGAGGGCCATGGCGGACATGGTCCGGGAGTCTGTTGAGGCAGGGACCATGGAGGAGCCTGAGGTTGTTGCAGGGATCGAGAGTGGAGCAATGACTCTTGGTCTAATCGTGGCTCGGTCGCTAGGTAAGCCTGTGGCCGCGGTCCGACCTCAACGGCAGGGGGAGAAGAAGATGGCCGGGGCAGTCAATCCTAGTTTCGCATCTGTGGAGGGACGGAAGGTTCTGATTGTTGACACGATTCTGCGTATGGGGGAGACGATCAGAGCGGCGATAGAGACCCTTGAGGGAGCAAAAGCCAAGCCCGTGGGAATTGCTGTGCTTGCCAACAAGAGTGGGAAGGAAAGCATCGAAGGAGTGCCGTTGAGATCTCTTGTTGAACTGTTACCTGTCGCTAGACAATAACACCCGGTAGGCTACGGGCCTGCTATGCTAGCTCGTGACTTCCTCTCTCTGGAGTATTCTGCGTGGCCGAACATGGCTTTCATGGCTTCCAGCCAGGCCCTTCTTGCTTCTGAAGCCGGAAACCCTACGGTTAGGATGGTTTCCATTCCGTTCCAGAGGGCGATGAGTGCTTTTGCCAGAGCCCTGGTTTCCAGGTTTTTCTCGAGGACCCCCCTCTCTTTCATTTCTTCGAGGAAGCGGGTCAGTATTCTAGCGTATTCGTCATAGTTCTCTTTCAGGATCTTTCTGAGGGTTGGGTTTCTGGAAGCCTGGGCGAAGATTTCGTAGCTCAGTGCTGAGTTCGAGGCGAACCGGTCCTGCATCTTATCAAAGAAGTCCTGCATATTCTGCATCGGGGTCCTGAAATCCTTGAAGGTGGAATGTAGGATTTCGCTGAAGGCTTGGGGTGCTGTCTCATAGCATCCCTTGAACAGTTCCTCTTTGCTGGGAAAATACAGGTAGAGGGCGCCCTTGCTGACTCCGAGCCGTTTGGCTATATCGTCCATTCTGGTCTGATGGTATCCTTTCTCCGTGAAGGTTCTAAGGGCAGCCTCTACTATGCGGGTCCGGGCTTCATCCTTGTATTGTGGTACGACCTTTGGCAAGCCTTTGCATTTGGTAGAGAGCGGGCTTCGGTATTTAAAATGACCCGCGAGCTTAAATACTGACTTCCAAGTCAGTTATCTGTCGACGGAAATGAGGCTGTCGGGCTCGTTGATTCCTCGATGGGTTCTATTCCCTCGTCCTATGGACCTCCTTTGTTCCGCTTGTTTCCTGGCTTGTGATCCCCATGTTGGTTGCTGGTTCCTTGGCAGGCTTTTCGAAGACCCGGTTCGTCAGTGCTCTCCTATCGAGCAGCCTGTTTGCGAGCCTCGAGCCCGTCCTCTCCGTGGATAAGCAGGCAGGCCAAACCTCAACCAAGCCGTGGGGTTTCTTTTCTTTGATGCACTCTGCATTGAATAGGCTTACACAACGCCTATTCGAGACGCAGTTAGCTAGTATCTTCTCTTGAACTTGCGGATGGAGTGTTCCTTTTCAATCGCAAACCATTCCCCTCCACATTGATTGGGGCATGAGCCGAGAAGCCGTATCATTTCTCCCTTGGAGTAGACTGTTGTCCTCCGCTTTTCTTCGAAGGTCTTCTCGAAGCTGATGCCGCATTTCACGCACTTGAGCTCTAGGACAAACCTGGCCAAGGCCTATTCGCTGCGAGATGGAAGAAGGCAGGATAATAAAGACAGAAAATCCATGTAAGCTGTCGCCCGGACCTTGCAGGCCAACTCTTCAGTTTCGGTCGAGACTGTGGCCGATAGTCTACTAGCAGGGCTTTCAGCCACTTACGGGGACCGCGTCGAAAATGTGCTGCATTCTTTGAACTTCATGGGCAGCAGGTATTATTTTCGGCTGAACAGCTTGGTCTCAGACCCAGTCGCGGTCCTTGACGAAATCCGTTCCACAGGAATTCAAGCCGGACTCGACGAGAGAGTGGAAGGTGCCTGCTTTGTCCCAGTGAGAGAGACGTCTGTCCAACCACAGGGGGTCCCGGTGGTTGCTGACAAGTTTGCTGCCGAAGCTGTTCTCCAGGGTGCTCACCTGTACGCCCCTGGGGTCAAACGCTGTCACGGGCTCAAGGCTGGTCGTGAAGCCAGCATTGTAGACGACGGTGGTAGGGTCGCTGGTTCCGGAGTTGCACGACAGGGCGAGACGAGCATTCTGACGATTCGTCGGGGAGTGGCTGTGGAGGTTCACGAGAACAGGTTCGGACTGCCGAGCTTGATGGAGACCAGTTGGTACCAGGCCGGCAAGATCTATCTCCAATCTCTCCCGGCAATGGTGACGTGTATTGTGCTCGACCCTAAGCCAGGCGAGGTCATCGTTGACCTCAACTGCGCTCCGGGGGGAAAGCTATCGTACCTCTGCCAACTGACCGGTAATATGAGTGAGACCATAGGTTTTGACCGGAACAGTCGCAAGCTGGAAAGGACCCGGAACCAGCTTCAGAGGCTGGGTTGTAAGAACTACCGGCTCGTCTCCCATGACTCCCGATATGCGCACGTGGACTACAACTTCAAGGCTGACAGGGTTCTGGTGGACCCGCCATGTACGGGGCTCGGAGTGACCCCCAAGCTCTCTGTAGAAACCACAGTCCAAGATGTCAGGAACCTGTCTAGATACCAGAAGCAATTCCTACTGGCCGCGAGCAATCTTGTCAAGCCAGGCGGGACGATTGTGTACAGTGTCTGCACGATCACAAGAGAAGAGTGCGAGGATGTTGTGGACTATGGGGTGAACGAGCTCGGGCTAGTGTTGGAAGCTGCAGAGCCGATGATAGGTGGAAGAGGACTGGACCCTGAAGGTCTAACCCAGCGTTTTGACCCAGACATTCACGGTTCAGGATATTTCATAGCCAGATTTCGCAAGACCCAGAGGAGGTACGGGGCTCGGGCGACATCTCTCGGTTTCAATCTCGACTAGAGCTCGCCAAGACCAGCCTAAGAGAGTCGGGCGCGGAAAGGGCTGTAGTCTTTCATCATGATGAAGCAGACGGTTTAACCTCGGCCGCCCTTGCGAAGCTTGGGTTGGAGAAGGCGGGGCTCAAGACTGAACTCATCTGTCTCGACAAGCTCTACCCGGAGGTTGTAGAGGATGTGGAATCACGTCCAGGGTTGGTGATCGCTTATGTCGACCTCGGCTCGGGCCATGTAGACTTGATCAGCAAGCACAACAAAGCCAAGAACCTTATCATTGTGCTGGACCACCATGATACCGTCGAATCTACGGATCCACTTGTGCTAAACCTGAACCCTGAACTGGACGCGTTCTCGGGGGAGACAGAGTCCTCATCCGCAACGGTGGCATACATGTTTGCCAAGACCCTAGACCCGGCTCTCTCTCATTATGCTCACCTAGGGCTCATAGGGTCAGAGGAGCTGCCGGGAGAGATTCAGGGCCTGAACGCGAAAGTGGCGGAGGACGCAGTGGAGAGCGGTGTGGTTCAACGAACTGCTAAGGGAGACTTCAAGATAGTTAGCAAAGGGGTTTCTCTCACCAGAAGTCGGGCCTCCACCATTCTCAACGTGCTCGGGTCTGTGGGCTACTATCGTGGAGGACCCAAGGTTGGAGTGGACGCATGCATTAACGGGTTTGACAATCAATCCGTGAAATGGGGGAAGTCGCTGGAGGTGGAGAGGAAGGAGGCTAATCGAAGGATGCTGGCTTCCATACGGGAGAAGGGTCTGTCTCAGCTGAAGATGGTTCAATGGTTTCATGCGCATTATAATTATGCTGGGATGAGCGGGAAGGTGGTGGGGAGCTTCTGCTCCTACCTGAGCTACCAGCGGGGAGTGAACCCTGTCAAATACCTCATCGGAATGATGAATGTTCCGCCGGAGATACCGGGCTGGGGAAAGCTCCCCGCATGGCTTGTCAAGGTCTCTGGCCGGGCGTCTCGTCCCCTTGCGGCAATGATAGAAAGGGGAACACGCCCGCCGTTATCTCGTATCCTGCCCGAGGCTTGTTCAAAGGTCGGAGGGTTTGGAGACGGTCATTCGGTAGCAGCTTCAGGAGTATTTCCTGTTGGCAGAGAGGACGGGTTTCTGGAGGAAATCGACCACTTGGCTCTGGAGCGATAGCTTTACGAGCCTCTTCGTCTCCTATCCAGAACGGTGGACCCGCCCGAGTTCACAACCAGACGGGCGGAATTTTTCAGTCCAAGAAAGCACGGCGATAACTCCGCAACAAGCCCGATTCGGCGTTTTTCCATGGTAGCTCGGAGGACACCTACACCGAGCTTGAACCTATACACGCACCACCGTATCGCCACACCGCCAAGGTCATGGGTTCAAATCCCTCCAGTCACGCTTCCCGGAAGACCTTCCTGGAGATAGGGTGAGTCGTTATGAAGCCATACGATTTGCAGAAAGAGGTAGAAATACTTGAGTTACGGAAGACAGACGGTCCTTTCCCGAAGCTAGACTATAGCTACGTGACCGACAAGCACTATGCCCTGTATGCGTCACGTGGCATGGACGGATGGAAATTTGAGCTCTCCCTTCGGAATCTTCCAGAGGCTGTCTCGAAGAAATCCCAGAGTTCTCTGTTCAAGGATTTCATCGAGGAGCCCCGTGTCTTCAGTGTGAAAGCTGAGGGCGAGATCATCGGATGGATGGAACTGAGTCTTGAGAAGTGGAACAATAGACTACGAATATGGGAACTACTCGTCAGGGAGGATTTCCGGAGGAAGGGGATAGGGTCAAAGCTGGTCAATCGTGCTCTCGAGGTCGCGAGGGAGAAAAGGGCCCGGATGATTGTTCTTGAGACCCAGAGCTGCAACGTCTCAGCCATCGGTTTCTACCTCAGGCACGGCTTTGAACTGATAGGCTTTGACTCAGCTGCGTACTCCAACCAAGGCATATGGAAGGGAGAGGTGAGACTTGAGTTCGGTCTGGAGGTCCGGTGAGTTCTGGTTCAAATCCCACTGGTCCCGCCAGTGTCAGAGTGCGATAGGCGGTGGATGGTACAAATTAAATTCTGGTAAGGTGGGCCCGCCCGGATTCACCGTACTGGTATAGCATTTGTACCGTCTAACACAAACCTTCCCTTTTTTTCTAGGACGCGAGTTGCGTTCTACACCGTA
>CAYIBO010000037.1:0-11693 GCA_964361545.1 uncultured Candidatus Bathyarchaeia archaeon | reverse complement strand
TGCCGAGAGGCTAGGCATAAAGACCGAAGGCAAGACCCCTAACCAGATAAGAGAAGAGATATTGGCAAAGGCAGGCCGAGACGACCGCTAGTGCTTGCCTTTGGCCGGAAACCGGCGAGACGAGAAAGTCCTACCCCTATGGGAGCATGTAACTGAACTAGCAAAGCTCCTGCGTATCTGGATCTACACTTTCGTAGTAGCAACCGTAGCCTTCATGGTGGTTCCAGCAGATCTCTCGTTTCTTCGCGACCCGTTCGCGTTCTATAGGCCCCTAATCGCTGCTGTTCTGCAGGCCACCAGGAGCTGGCTTCTCCCGCCGGACTTTCAGCTAATCGCCCTAAGCTTCACAGACCCCATCGAACTTTATGTGATCACCTCTGTCGTCTTTGGTTTTATAACGAGCGTGCCTGTTCTTGCGTATGAAATCTACAGGTTCGTTGACCCTGCACTAAGACCAAGCGAGAGATCTGCAGTCTACCCGTTTGTAGCAACATTCACTTTACTCTTTGCCGCCGGTGCTATCTTCGGATTCTTCGTTCTTCTACCCTTTGTGATATTCGGAACGATTCTCTTCTTTCGAGTATTTGGGCTTCCATTACTCGTCGGAGTCAATGACTTTTACAATTTGGTGTTCTTTACTGTTCTGATGACCGGCTTCGCCTTCACCCTCCCGACTTTCCTTGTTATTCTAGTGAAATTCGGGATAGCAGGCACAGGCTTCCTGACTAAGAATAGAAAGTACGTCTGGGTTAGCGTGTTCATACTAACTGCCATCGTCACCCCGGACGGGGGACCAATAGCCGACCTAGCCCTATTCGTCCCGATCATAATTCTCCTCGAAGCCTCCGTACTGGTGGCAAAAAGGTACGAGAGAGGACGGCCCCGAAAGGAGGAAAGACCTAAGCCAGAAACCCTCACGTGCGGATTCTGCGGCGGTCTCATTGACCCAAGTGGGGTCTTCTGCGGCAGATGCGGAAAGTCCAGACTGTAGTAATAAGGCCATTCCGCCACTCTGCCGCCTGGGACGAAGGCTTGTCCAGATGCGTTAATAATCATGGGAACTAGTGCTTATTGCAGATGATGAGTTTCCGCACAAAGAACAGACGGAGCGTTCTCAGCCGACGCTATGACGAACGACATCGGGCGGGCTGAAGCAATGTTCTAGGCCTGCCCGACACAATATTCCAAAGTCTTATTCCACACCGGTCAATGGGTGCCCGGATACCAATTGCCCTGCACCGTCATCGTCGGGGGCTTCTTCGGGGACGAAGGGAAAGACGACACACATCGTCCCCTATAGGCAAGATAGCTGCCTACCTGGCCCTGAAGGACAAACCCGACATATGCGTTAGGGGAGGAAACGGACCCAACGCTGGCCACACAGTCCTCCACCAGGGAAAACAGTACTCGCTAAGACTGGTACCCAGCGGCTTCGTAGACAAATCAACAAGGCTCCTGATAGGGCCCGGTGTCGTCATAGATCCCCCAGTTCTGCTGGACGAGATTCAGAAAACCGACACAGAGGGAAGGATAGGAATAGACTACCAGTGCGGGATTATCGAGGAACGTCACAAGCAACAGGAAGCCCAGTCTGAGCATCTTGCCCTGAAACTGGGCTCAACGCTAAGCGGAGTGGGAGCCTGCAACGCAGAGCGAGCTCTGAGAATGGTGAAGATGGCCCGGCAAATACCCAAGCTACAGGCATACACTTGTGATACGGTGGCTGAGATTCATGAAGCACTGTCAAAGAACCGTAGGGTCATGCTTGAAGGTACGCAGGGGACTTTTCTCAGCCTCTACCATGGAACATATCCTTACGTGACGTCGAAAGACGTTACAGCGTCCCAGACCTGTGCAGATGTTGGCGTAGGTCCTACTCAGGTGGATGACGTCGTAGTCATTTTCAAAGCATACGTGACTAGGGTCGGAGAAGGACCCCTTGAAGGCCAACTGGACCGAGAGGAGGTTATTCGACGAGGTTGGATGGAGCGTGGAACCGTGACGGGACGAGAGCGTAGGGCGGCCCCGTTCGACTTCAAGCTTGCCCGTAGGGCTGTTCAGCTGAACGGTGCAACTCAGATAGCGTTGACCAAGCTTGATACTCTCTTCCCCAGCTGTAAGGGAAGTCATGAAGCCGGCAAACTGCAGGGAGAGGCCCGGGACTTTATCGTCAAGATAGAGGAGGAGACTGGTGTCCCCGTATCGCTGATCGGGACGGGTCCCAACGATGTAGACATTATCGACCTTAGGCCCATGGTCGCGAGGCCCAAGCCTACGATCATGGCCCGAGGAAACTGATCTATTCTCTACTCTGAAGTACGCAGAAGGTGATTAGTCACCCATGCCCGAGAATCTAGCAACTGGGGAGCTCTGTTTAGCAACGCACTAACCACCACCAACGATACCACTACGGAGAATATGGCATGAATCGCGTTGTAGACGGCCGTCAATCCGAGAATGTAGGCCACCAGTTCTGACCCAGTCAGGTTGATGCCCGCTTGGCCAAGGACGAGCTGGGCGAAAAACGCGTAGTCGGTATTGAACAGTGCTTTAGCGAGGACGATTATGTAGACGTAGTTCACAACGGTCATCAGTAAGACCCGAGTGACTAGGCTGGACGTGGTCATTGAAAGACCCGCTCTGCGAAGGCTCTGCCTTCCAACCCTAGAAGCCAGAACTAGACCAGCATATGTCGTGAGGACCGCAAGAAACTTCAGGCTGGCTCCGAAGGGTCCTGTGCCACCTGGTGCAAAGGATAGAATGACAAGGTGAACAGTCGCTGTGAGGACCCCGGCAACGGGTCCAAACACGAAGAAGGCAATGATGTCCACGACTTCCGCAAGGTCGAATTTCAAGTAGAACAGAATTGGGAACGAAGGCTGAATCGCAGGACCGAGAACAATCGTCAACATTGATGCAAGAGCCCCAAAGACTCCAGCGCCAGCGACAGCGACAACAGGACTAACAGACGCGGAACGGGTCGTCATGCCCTGACGGCCTGAAGAATCTACTCATAAAAGAGTTTCTACTCAAAAACGAGTGGGACCGACCGCTAGGAGTTTCCCGCTATGGAGTGCAACGTTCCCAACTCCCTAGCTAATCTTCCGGCACTACTCCTCCCTGAAGAATCGAGCTGCCTCAGCGCCCTCAGATCATCAATCGTGTCCACGTCGAAGGACAGCCGTGAGTTGGAAATCGAATACATCAAGACCCCTATTTTCTGCGCCGTCCGTAGGTGCTTGGCGTAACTCCACCGTCCGTAGGACGTGGAGATGATGTCCGGAGGAGTCCTCAGGATTACGTTGGTCCCGCCTTTTAGCGAAGGTGCTAAGACAACTCTAGGCCTTTGTTCGCTGATCTGGACCAGCTCTTCAAAGTCCCTTGGTTCTACGAGCGGGAGATCGGCGAGAACTGTGGTTATCGAGGATACATCCTCGTGCGACGCGGACAAGGTGGCTTGTTGGACCGCCGAATTCAGTCCGGACCCATTCTGCCGGAGAAAGACAGCATGGTTTTGTTCAGCTACCTGCACGAGAGATTCGTCAGGCGAGACCACGAGAACTTCTGCGAAGGACCTGGACTCGTGCAGAGCACTAAGAACGTCAAGGAGCATTGCACGAACCAGCTTCTTCCGTTCATTGGGACTCAAGTAATTGGCGAGTCTCTTCTTGGCATCGGTCAAGCCCTTCACGGGCACCACAGCAATATCCTTCATTTTCTGATGCTCTCTGCCAGCTTGACGGTTTCCTCCGCCAGGCGAACCTTAGTCTCCGCTGAGTTCATTATGGTGTGCGTTACGGCGACTTTCATTCCCAGGCTCGAAATCTTTGAGCTGGAGGCCCGGTCCACATCATCAATGACAAAACCATCCAGCACGCCCTTGTAGAGCCGGGCCACCCCATACGGCGAAACCTCTAGGCCCAAATCATTCATTATCCGGCCCAAAGGACCCTTCAGAGCTTTCCCGCCCACGATTGGGCTTACCCCAACAATCTTGCCCATGGCCTGCCCCAACGACTCTCGAATCCCGGGTATGGCGAGAATGGGAAAAATGCTGAGTATTGGATTGCTCGGGCAGAGAATGATTACATCAGACTTCTTGAGAGCATGAAGGACCCCCTCGGCGGGAACCGCGTGGTTCGCCCCCTCGTAGGAAACGTCCTGGACTTTGTCGGCAAACTTTCTCTTCACAAAATATTCCTGAAATTCGAGAAGCCCGGCTGAGGTTTTGATCTTCGTGGCTACCCTGTCGTTGGACATGGGAAGAATGCGGACCTTGACGCCCAGAGAGGTCCTAATCTTCTCGGTGACTTCTGCTAGGCTGAAGCCTTGTTGTAGGAATGCTGTTCGTAGGAGGTGTGTTGCAAGGTCCTTGTCTCCTATTCGAAACCAGGTCTCTGCAGAGTATCGTTCCAGCTGTTCTATGCAGTGGTAGGTGTCGCCTTTGATTCCCCAGCCCTTCTCATCGTCAACTACCCCGGCCAACGTATAGGTGACGATGTCGAGGTCGGGGCTGATGTATTCTCCCAGGTACTCCAGGTCGTCGCCTGTGTTCACGATGACTGTTATCCTGTCAGGCGGGTAGGTTCGGGCGAGGCCGTCGAGGAATCTTGCTGCTCCGACTCCGCCGGCAAGGCAGGTTATTGACCGAAACACCGAGGGACGCCTGAGAGGGGTCGAGCCACCGGCCGACCCCTAGTTAAAGCTACCTCGACCTTTCAGCATTCTTGAGACTGCTAAGGTAGGCTGTCCGCAAGCCGTGAACGGCGTTCCTGAGAGTGGAATACGCCTGTTCCCGCTTTCGCTTGTTTGATGTTCGAACCTGGCTGAGAGCTGCCACAGACTCTTTGACTAGGAAGAGAGTGTCTAGTCCCTTCTTTTCGGGCGGAGGCGGGTCCACGTCCTCAAGCCCATAGGCCAGAGAGTAAAGCAGACTGCTGAACTCGGCGGCCTCCGCTGCCAGCCAAATCTTCTTGACAGAACCCTCCAAGCCCCTGGTTGCATCCTCCAGGGCTGCGTTGGCCTTGGCCGAGGCTTCCTCCAATGCCTTGTTCAGGTTCGCCTCCAGTACTCGCTGCTCTCGGTCGGCTTTCGTCAAGATGTTCGCCTATTCTACTGTGACGCTCTTGGCCAGGTTTCTAGGATAGTCTGGGTCGTGGCCCTTTCCCACCGACAGATAGTAGGCTAAGAGCTGGAGCGGAACAACGTAAACTATTGGCGTGGCCAGGGGTGGCAAAGACCCGGAAATCTCCACGACATCATCTGACAGATTTCTAATCTCCTCGTCCCCTTCCTGAATCAGGGAGATTATTCGCGCCCCCCGAGCCTTCATCTCCATTATGTTTCCAATGATCTTCTTGTGGGTCTCGTCTGGAGGAGCTATGAAAACCACCGGGAACCCTTCTTCAATCAGAGAGATGAAGCCGTGCTTACTCTCGCCGGCAGGATATGCAATGGCCGGAACGTAGCTCAGCTCTAGAAGCTTCAGCCTGCCCTCTAGCGCAGTTGGAACGCTTACACCTCTTCCAAGGAAGCAGATGCTGGCGGCGTTGCTGATGCTGTCCGCAATCCTGCGAACCGATTCCACCTTCGTGCTTAGGAGTTCCTGAATTATCTCAGGAGTCCGGTGGAGGGCATCCTCCAGCTCGTCTATTTTCCCAACCGGGACCTTGCCCGTCTTCCTTCCCACGGTGGCAGCGAGTCGGAGGAGGACTGCTACTTGGGAGGTGAAGGTCTTGGTTGCCGCCACGCCTATCTCGGGTCCGCAGTTCTGGCCGATATAGACGTCCGACAGCCGCATCATAGTGGACCCCATCACATTCGTTACGCTGAGGATTGACGCGCCTTTGGCCTTGGCGTCCCGGATAGCGTTCAGAGTGTCCATGGTCTCGCCGGACTGGCTGACGGCGAGGATAGCGGTCTTGTCGTTGACAAGGTCAAGTGCCTCCTCTGAGAACTCCGAAGCAACAACCACTCTCGCGTCTATTCCCGCCAGCCTTGTTAGAGCGAGGCTCCCGACTAGGCCCGCGTGGTAGGCCGTTCCACAGGCGACGATGAACAACTTCTTCGAGTCGATGATCTTGCTGGCTACGAGGTCGTAGTAGATCTGGTGGGTTCTCAACGCGTCCTTTATCGTCTGGACCTGCTCGTGAACCTCTTTCAGCATAAAGTGGCGGAAGCCTTGTTTCTTGGCCGACTCGGGGTCCCAAGTGATGGTGATGAGGTCTCGCTTCACAGTCTCACCGTTCTTGGCCTTGAGGATCTTGACCCCTTTCGGGTCAAGAACCGCCATCTCCCCTTCTTCTAGGACCAACACCTTCTTGGTTAATGGGAGGAAAGCGGAGATGTCAGAGGCACAGTAGTACTCCCCGTTTCCGATTCCCAGAACCAGGGGGCTTTCCTGTCTGGCGCAGAGAATCGTCCTCGGCTGGTCTGCACTGGTCAAGACGAGAGAGTAGGCCCCTTCCAAACGGTTGACAGTCTTTCGAAAAGCCTCTACAAGACCCAGTCCTTGGCCAATGTAGTCCTCAACTAGGTGCGGGACAATTTCTGTGTCGGTTCGGGACTGGAACTGGTGGCCTTTGCCCTCCAATTCCCGTTTGATGTCAACGTAGTTTTCTATGATGCCGTTGTGAACTACGGCTATTCGTGCCTTGCAGTCCATATGAGGATGGGCGTTCTCCTGGGCTGGCCTTCCGTGGGTCGCCCAGCGGGTATGTCCTACGCCCACTGACCCTGGCATGTCGTCAAGGTTGTATTTCGAATGAACCTCTTCCAGCCGGCCGCGATCCTTCTTAACGTATAGCCGGCCGCCATTCACAGTGACCTGACCGATGGAATCGTAGCCCCGGTATTCTAGCCGTTTGAGGGCGGACCTGATTAGAGGCGCGGCTGTGTTGCCGTCATGAAGTACGCAGCCGAATATTCCGCACATCGCTCTTTACCGGCCAGCCCGGCCCTCATCAGGGACTCTTACAGGTGTCAATTAAGATTCCGACACCATGATTCTACTCCGCTCGTCCAGCTTACGGGTCAGGAAGCTTTCGACCCTAAATAACGCTGAGTTAGATTATCGATATACCAAGGGAACAATAACGTATTCTGCATGCTTGCGAAGCCTGCCGGGCCAATCACCGGTTAATCGGAGGAGACGTGGGTGAAGAAAGCGGCAGTGTTGGGTGCCACTGGGATGATGGGGCAGAAGTTCGTCCAGCTTTTGGCACGTCACCCGTGGTTTAGAGTATCTGCTGTTGCTGCGTCTGACAAAAGTGTAGGGAAACTCTACTTTTCCTCGCTGGGCGCTCGAAACGAGGGGGATCTTCCCGATTCGCTCGGAAACCTCACGGTGGTAGAAGCGAGACCTCAAACGATGAATGACCCAGACGTTGTCTTCTCAGCCCTGCCGTCTGACGTGGCCGGCCCGGTGGAGGAGAAGTTCGCCAAAGCAGGCTACCCCGTCTTTTCCAACGCCTCGTCCCATAGAATGGACCCCTACGTCCCTCTCCTGAACCCTGAAGTCAACGGCGAGCATTCCGTCCTAGTCGAAGAGCAGAAGCGTCGAATGAAATGGGACGGGTTCATAGTGGCTAACCCCAACTGCACCACCGCCATCCTCACTCTCTCGCTCAAGCCCTTGTTCGACAGGTTCGGACTAGAGAGGGTAGTTGTGTCGTCCATGCAGTCTGTCTCGGGCGCAGGCTATCCGGGGGTCGCCTCCTTAGACATTCTGGAGAACGTGATCCCGTTCATCAGGAATGAGGAAGAGAAGGTAGAACTTGAAACTAACAAGATACTGGGTTCCCCTTCCAAACCTGCTGATATCGTCGTATCAGCCAGCTGTCATAGAGTTCCGACCCTGCATGGACACTTGGAGGCTGTTTTCGCAAAGACCCGTTCAGCGACAAGCCCTGAAGAAGCAGCAGAGGCAATGACCCGGTTCAAGTCTCTCCCCCAGAAACTCAAACTCCCTTCGGCTCCCCAGCAGCCTATTGTCGTGAGGACGGAGGAAGACCGTCCCCAGACAAGGGTCGACGTGGACGAGGGAAGAGGAATGGCTGTCAGCGTTGGACGGGTCCGCCCGGACCCCTCCCTAGGCGGACTGAAGTACATAGTACTCGGCCACAACCTAGTCAGGGGCGGAGCCGGCTGCTCGATTCTCAACGCGGAGCTGTTACTCACCCAGAAGCTGATCGGCTGACACTACTCGCAAGGGGCTAGAGTAGCCGGAAGTCTTCCTTCACAGTAGTCAGTACTATGTGGGTATTAGTCCGTTCGATAAACGGCATGGCAAGCAGCGTTTTGGTGAACTTGCTCAGCTCCTCCCTGCTCTTGAACTTCGCAATAACCATCGCATCAGTCAGCCCGGTGACGTCGTAGACAGCTAGAACCTGGGGAATCTTGGCAACCTCCCGCTCCAGCTCAAGCAACTTTCCCTTTGCCACTGTGATCTCGGTGATTGCCGTCAGCTGGTAGCCTATCTTCTCATGGTCATAGATCGCCGAGAATCCCCGTATCACCCCCGCCTTCTCCAGTTTGGAGGTTCGGGACTGGACTGTTGTTGTTGAGACGCCTAGCTTGTGGGCTAGTTCCCGGTAGGAGATTCTGGAATCCGTAAGATAGGCCTGGAGTATCTTCCTGTCGAGTTCATCCGTCTCAACTGCCTCGACCTTGGCTGCTTCCGTTTTGGTTGGGCCGGTCAATTTGTAGCCTGTTCCAGTCGGGCCCGTAGCAGATCATTGACAATCTTCGCGTCTGCCTTTCCCCGCACCTCTCCCATGACCAGGTTCATTATCCTGCCCAAGGCTTTGGCTCTGTTCTCGTTGACCAGTGACTGGTTCTCCGCCAAGACCTTGGTAATGATGCCTTCCAAGTCCTCTCTTGTGAGCATTCCAAGGTTCAGCTCCTTTATCGCATATGATGCGTCCGATTCCGGATGGCTTGCGAGCCATTTAAGGAGGTCGACGACCGACTCTTTGGCTGTGGCACCTTTCACGACCAAGTCGAATACCTGTTTGAGATGCTCTTCCTGAAGATTCTCAACGGGGACCTGTTCCCTCTGAAGACTCTTCAACGACTCTGTCAGAACCGTGGCTACGAAGCTAGGAGTCGCGTTTCCTCCAGAGGAAACTATCTCTTCGAACGTCGTTAGGTATTCAGAATCTACCAACTGAACAGCCAGTTTGGGACTGAGGCTGTATTTGGCTTCAAGTTCTCTGGCGATTTCCCCGGGCATGCGTGGTAGGCTTTCTCCGAGTCTCCGAATCCTCTCAGGGCTAACGGAGACCGGTGGAACATCCGTCTCCGGGTACATTCTTGCAGCCCCGGGACGCGGTCGCATGTAGTGGGTTGTCCCGTCAGGGTTCGCGGCCCGGGTCTCATCGGGTACGAGATGAATAGCCTCCCGCGCCCTTTCTACGATCGCCCTGAGGCCGTCGAACGCATTCTCTTTCTGGTCTGCGATCACCACAAACGCATCCAGTTCCTTACAGCCCAGTTTCTGTGCGATGAGGTCCACATGGTTGCTTTCAATGCCGTAACCAGGCAGTTCATCGGAGTGGACGATACCCCCGACCTTTCCCCAGAAGGCTGCCCGTTTTGCCATTTCGGTCCCGAGGCGGACCCCGGGGACGAGCTCTCGTTTGAGGAGCCCTTTGAAGCCATGCAGACAGACTGCGTAGGCAACTCCGCCGTGTTTGAGGGCGGAGTGGACGACCTTTGACTTTGATTCGGCAAGTATACTGGTTACGTCTACGAAATCTTTTTTCAGGTTGGAGTCTTTCACGTTTCGCTGGCGTAGCTCGTCTCTAATGCCCAGCAGGCTCAGCTGGCGCTGTACTTCATACTCCACGACCTGAGAGACTAGTTCGAGTTCTTGAACCCCTTTAATCTCGACGAGAGCCCCCTGCTTGATGGAAATGTTCAGGTCTTGACGGACGCTTCCCAGGCCCCTTTTCACCTTCTTTGTGGCCCGGAGAACTCGACCAATCGCCAATGCTGTCTTACCGGCCTCTTCGGGGCTTGCGATTACGGGTCCTGTTGAGATTTCGATCAGTGGAACGCAGAGCCTGTCGAGCCTGAAGAGGACGGAGTCTTTGGTTTCACCCGTTTTTCGCCCGGCATCCTCCTCCAGCGTTACCTGTTGGACAGGAACCTCCTTCCCGTCAACTACGAGTCTTCCGTCGAGAGCTATTACTGAGGTTCGTTGGAAGCCGGTAGTGTTGGACCCGTCGATGACGACCTTTCGCATGACATGAATCTCATCGAGGGGCTTGGCGTTGACTAGGAGACTTATTGTCAGAGCAACTTCTAATGCTTCTTGGTTCAGCGGGTGCGGCGGCTCTTCATCCAGCTCTACGAGACAGGTGGTTTCCGGGTCTGCCTCGTAAGTGATCATTCTTCCCTTGTGAAACTCGAAGAGGGCGGCTGGGTCCAGCTGGCCAAGTTCGCTCTGGGTCGGCCTCAGCCGTCGGACGAATGCGATGGTTGGGGGTTTAGTCGAGAGGATGGTGGGGCAGTCGCAGAATAGTTTGTGTTGCGTGTCGAGTTGTCTGTGGACCTCGAGACCGACTTTGAGGCCTATGGTGGAATAGTCCACTGTTGACTAGGATGCCTCCGCAAGGGTTCTCGGTGTAATCTCTCCAGCAATGGGAGTCGTCATCAAGGTCCGAATTTTCTCCGAGGCCTTTGTTTGGCCCAGGACCCAGCTTAGCTTGACCAGGGCCGTCTCGGGCAGCATGTCCTCCAGAGGCGTGACTCCTAGGTTTAGCAGGTCTCGGCCGTTGTTGTAGACGCTCATGTCCACGCGTCCCCAGATTGTCTGAGAGGTCATGAAAACCGGAACATCCTTCTTCAACGCCTTTCGAATTGGTTCCTGGCATTGCTTTGATACGTGGCCCAGCCCGGTGCCTTCCAGCACGATACCTCTGGCCCCCGCGTCAACAGCAGCATCTATCAGGGCCGGGTTGAAACCGGGATAGAACTTCAAGAGATATGCATGATGGTCGAAATGGGCCTTCAGCTCCAACTGGCGAGTCCTCTGTCTTTCGGGGACCCTGTTGAGAATCTCCACCTGCCGGGTCAGGAGGTCGTATCTGGCCAAGGGCTGGCTGTTGATGGACTTGAAAGTGTCCCTCCGGCTGGTGTGGCATTTTCGAACCCTTGTACCCCTATGGGCGACAATGTAACGGTCTGAAAGGTCCTGGTGCATGACCAGCCCGACAGCCGCCATGTTGGCTTGGGCCGCGAGTCCCGTTGCACCTGTCAGGTTTGAAGCTGCGTCGGAGCTGGGACGGTCGGAAGACCGTTGCGCCCCAACGACGAGAACTGGAACTGGGAGGTTTTGTAGGGCGAAGCTCAAGGCCGCGGAAGTGTAGTGCATCGTGTCGGTTCCGTGGCTGATTACAACCCCGTCCGTACTGTTGCCGATTCTTTTGGCCACCTCTTCCGCCATGCCTTTCCAGTGGGTCGGTGTGAGGTTTTCGCTGTATTCGCTGTAGAGAATGTGCGTATCGATATTGGCCAGCGAGGATAGTTCGGGGACCACGCTTGTCAGGTCTTCCGCTGTGAGTGCAGGTTGAACTGCGCCTGTGCGATAGTCTACTCTGCTGGCTATGGTCCCGCCTGTACTGATGATGATGACCTTTGGAAGGCCGGCACGTTTTGGGGCGGCAGGGGGTTTTGTGAAGTGGGGCTTC
>CAYIBO010000036.1:0-11709 GCA_964361545.1 uncultured Candidatus Bathyarchaeia archaeon | reverse complement strand
GGAACTTCGGTGCCTTGTTTACCACCTTGTCCATGCTGGGAGCGTCCAGCTCCACGATATGGTGGCGCTCGACGACTCTCGGAATTTCCTCTGCGAGCCTTGTCCGCAAAATGGGGGTGAGCTTCTTCGAGTCCTTTACTCCAAGGGATTTGAGGAGGTCGAGTTTGGACTCTTCGATCAGCACCCCGGCTATTACTAAGGGTCCGATTACGGGTCCACGTCCCGCATCGTCCACGCCACAGACCAGCAAGAACCGACTTGTCCTCCTAGACTTCGCTCAGCCAGTCCTCCATCTTGGAGGTGATCTGTTCGAGAACAGTGTCCCGATTCTCACGGGTCAGCTCCACTTTCTCCGCAAGGCCCTGCTTCAAAGCCACGTCAACCTCCCCATAGTGAGAACCGTGTTTCAGCGTGGCTACCACAATCTTGTGGCTCCTTAGGAGTTCCGAAATCGCCCTGCGGAAGCCCTTGCTTGTCATCTCCATGGGTCCTATCTCGTCAACAAACACGACCTTGGCATCCCCACTTGACGAATTTTCGAGTGCTTTGACTCCTATCATCTCAAGGTCTTCAGATATGATGGCATATTTGCCGATTCTCGGCCTGTTTCCGTTGTCAGCCTTTGCCAGCCAGCCTTCGGTTCCTGATGCGAGGTTCTTCAGCTTGAAACCGATTCTTTGCCCGCCCTTGCGCACCTCTTGGGTGATTATTCCAGCGGGCTTCAGTCCTTTTCCTCTGCAATAGTCTTCCAGCTTTAAGATGAGTGTTGTCTTTCCTACTCCTGGCGGCCCGGTTACTAGTATCGCTCTGCAGCCTTCACTGCTCTGGTCCAGTTGGGTGCCACCTGGGTTTGAAGCCTAGTCCGAGAAAATAGACTTCTGAGCTTTCTGGCCGGCTGGCCTTTGGCTTCAATAGCCTGCTTCTCTGAAACAGGAGGGCTGCCTCGTCTTGGTACTCCTTCAATTCCGGCCCCTGGAACAGCTTGATCAAAACGTTTCCGCCATGTCGGAGGATTTCTTTGCTGATGCGGAAAGCTACTCTGGCTAGGTCTACCTGCCTGGCATGGTCTACGTCCCAGGACCCTATGATGGAGGGAGCAAGGTCCGAAATGACAGTATCCACTGGTCCTTTTGTCTCTGCAAGAATCTTCCCGACTATGTCGTCTGCGTAAATGTCCGTCTTGAGAACTTTCACGTTCACGTATGGCAAGGGCCCAACGTCTTTGATATCAACCCCGACGACAAGGCCTTCAGGGCCGACTATCTCTCTTGCGATCTGCAGCCATCCTCCTGGGTGGGACCCGAGGTCTAGGACCTTGTCGCCTGGGCGTATGAGTCCATAGGACCTGTTAGCTTGTAGTAGTTTGTAGGCTGCGCGGCTACGGTATCCTTTGATCTTTGCCAGCCTGTAGTACTGGTCTTTCTTCCTCTTCTGGATCCAGCCATTTGTCATGAGTGGGGAACGTTCTCGGGGTTTAGCTTACTCGCGCGCCGTTTTCGATTTCACGGTCTATGGTCAGCAGGGAGAGCTTGTCGCCTTCTGAGGCGGCGAGCAGCATTCCCTGTGAGTTTTGGCCGGCGAACTTTGCCTCTTTGAGGTTGGTGAGGAATGCTATTCTCTTGTGGAGGAGTTCCTCGCCTGAGTAGTATCCTACCAGGCTGGTGATGGTCTGTTTCTTACCGTACTTGCCAAGGTCGACTAGGACCCTGTACAGTTTCTCGGTGCGGGGGACTCGAGTGACTTCTACTACTGTTCCGACTCTGATCTCTAGTCGCTTGAACTCGTCAATCGATACTTCGCTCGGGCCGTCCTCCATACCGGTTTCGCCGGTTGAGCTGTTTATTTTAGGATTTGGAAATAGCTGGCTCGGGTTTTGGTCCAACTATTACCGTGGAGAGTTTCGAGGGCTCCAAGTATTTCCGGGCCATTTCTCGCAAGCTGGTTTCAGAGATTTTCCGGTAGAGTTGCCTCCTCTTCGAAAAGTAGTCGAGTCCTAGGTGGAAGTAGGCTAGGTTGTGGCTCATTCTGGCGATGCCCTCTGTGGATTCCAGCTCCATCAGGGCCGAGCCTATCTGGTTCTGTTTTGCAGTTTCCAGTTCGTCTGCGTCGATGGGCTCCTTGCAGACTCGGTCAATCTCTTCCTGCATGAGCTCCCCCGCACGTGCCACGTTTCTCGGGTTTACACCTGCGATGGCTGTCCAGTTGCCGCCTTTTGCTCCTGCGTTGA
Source organism: uncultured Candidatus Bathyarchaeia archaeon (assembly GCA_964361545.1). Taxonomy (GTDB): domain Archaea; phylum Thermoproteota; class Bathyarchaeia; order 40CM-2-53-6; family 40CM-2-53-6; genus BA-19. Next base: position 9,482 of record CAYIBO010000036.1, on the reverse strand, counting down.
GAAACGATGTGCACGAGTATGCTAGTCCTTCCTTGTCTCTTACCCGTTGTCCCAGCCTTCCCATGAACCCGAGTTCGCCCAGTATTACGTTGAGCAGGTTGAGAGATTCGTAGTCTGGATGGGTCCGCGAGACCGCGGGTGCTCCTATTATGATATCTGACTGAGTCTTGTGGGCCATCACTATCTCCCTGTTCTCCGGCCTTTCAACAGATGCACCTGACGCATCGCTTGCGAGTTCAGTGTTCTCTTCTCTGTTTTCAAACGTCGTTTCGGTCCAGTTCAGAACCTCTGACTTTTCCAGTCTCCCCGCAAAAGCTACCGCAACTGGGGCTGTGCTGACGGTTTCTTCGAAGTATTCTCTTACGTCGTTTCTATGGATCTTCTTCACGGTGGCTGGTGAGCCGAATCTGTCGCGTCTGTATGGGTGGTGAAGGGGGTAAACTAGGTTGTGGAGTTCTCGCATTCCCCTTCTCGCGGTGTCGTCGTCGCGGAGCCTGATGTCGGTGAGGAGTTCCTCTTTCTCCTTCTCCACATCTCTCGGGTTGAACGCTGGTTTTGTGAGGCAATCGGACAGTGTTCTGAGGACTCGTTTGGTCCAGGTGCTGGTGGTGCGGGCTTGGAAGATGATGTTATCCGAGGCGTTTCTGAAGCTTGCAGCTGCACCAACAGACTCCAAGCGGTCGGCGAGCTTCATAGGTCCAAGCTTTCTTGTCCCTCTGATCAGGAGCCGTGCGGTCAGCTCGGCGATGCCCAGTTTGCTGGCCGGCTCGAAGGCTGTTCCCGCTCTGATGCTGCCGTAGACTGCTAGTGTCGGGTTGTCGTCTTTCTTGTAGATTAGGCAGCGGACCCCTTTTGCTACCCCGTGTTCTTCTACCAGCTTGGGCAGGTCTGTGTCAAGGCCCATGCTGGTTCCTTATCCCGATGCACCTGGAGACGGTTCTGTTCTGCGGTATCAGATACTTCTGTGCTACGTCGGAGACCATTTGGGGTGTGACTCGCGAGAGCTTCTCCACGAGCCTCGCGACTGTTTCGAACGAGATCACGAGTTCGAAGATGCCAATTACGAAGCCCTGCCGGGCCACGCCGTCTAGGGCGTAGGCATACTGGGCCTTGACCTGTGCCAGTGCCCTGTCGAGTTCGTGCTTGGTCGGCGAATGCTTCTGTATCTTCTCGACCTCTCCGAATAGTAGTTTCTCCGCTCTGTCTACCTTCACTCCCTCCCACACTGTAAGGTCCAGGGTAAAGACGGAGGGGTCGATTGTGGGCCAGAAATCTGAGGAGGCCTGCGTTGCAATCTTCTTCTCAACAAGCGCCCGGTACAGTCGTGCGCTTCTGCCTGAGGTCTGGCCAGGTCCGAAAGCGAAGAGTCTGACCCCGCTGAGAATTGCGTCAAGCATCATTAGTGAGAAGACATCCTTGTTCCCGAAGGCAGGGGTTCTATAGCCGACCTTGACGTAGTCAGCTTCTGAGGGGAGTCGGAGGTCTACGCGCCTCTCTCCAGTCTGAGGCGGCTCGGTCACGCTGGGCTCGGGGGGCTTGTCTGACGTTTCCAGGGACTTGAAATGCTCCTCAATTTTCGGCAGTATTTTCTTCGGGGGGTGGGGTCCTACGACGACGAGGATTGCGTTGGATGGAACATAGTACCGTCTGTAGTGCTGGAAGAGGTCGTCTCGTGTTATTCCCATTAGATCGTGTTTGAGGCCGCCTTCTGACCAGCGGTAGGGATGGAAACGGAATGCCGAGAGGAACAGTTCTTCTACAGTGAGGAATTCTGGGTCGTTCTCATTGCCTTCTCTCTCGGATATCACCACCGTCCTTTCCGATTCCACTTCTCGAGGGTCGAAGGCCGCGTTGGTCATGCGTTCCGATTCTATCATCAGACCCGTCTCGATCTTGTCGGCTGGAAGGATCTCAAAGTAGGCAGTGAAGTCTTTGGAGGTGAAGCCGTTGTATTCGCCTCCCACGCTGCTCACGAGTCGTCCGACGTCCCCCTTCCGAAGCTTTCCTCCCCCCTTGAACAGCATGTGTTCTACCCAGTGGGAGATTCCTGTGATGCCGGGCTTCTCGTTTCGCGAGCCTACTCGGTAGACCGCCCAGCATCCTGAGACTGGGGCGTTTGGTATGTGCCTGACTAGTATCTTCAGGCCATTGTCCAGTTGGTGGCGGGAGACTTGCAGCTGCCTAGAGAATGAGGTCGAAGGCTCCAATTTCTGAACCACGAGCGTTTTAGCCTGAGAGCGATAGTCCTTCCACGAGCAGGGGCGGGGCGGTGAATGATGAGTCTCCGGATATGGACGGTATGTGCACCGGGTCCCGGCCCACAGCCTTGATGTTTGCGAGAACGTCTAGAATGTTTCCAGAGAGTACCGTGTCCTTGATCGCATGTTCAATCTTCCCCTTTGTGATCTTGTAGGCCATTTGTGGGACGACTGAGAACTCGCCGGTTACTCTGTTCGCAGTGTGTCCTCCGATGACGGACTTGGCGTAAATGCCGTCTTTGACCTGGGAAACCAGGCTGTCAAGCGAGTCCCGGCCCGGCTTAACAATCAGGTTGTGCGGGAGGATTTGCGGCTCTCCAGCATATTTCCTCGTCAGGTCAGGTGAGGAGACGCGAAGGGCATTCCCTGCGGTGTCGCTGCCTTCCTGCGCTATGGTTCTGTGATTGTGAAGGTAGACTAGTAACCGTCCTCTTTCCATGACCGTCCGCTTCTCGGTAGGGTGCCCTTCGTCGTCGAAGGGTTTTGAGCCTACATAGCCTGGCAGGGAAGGGTTGTCTTCGAGGCTAATGGATGCGCTGGCTACGTTTTGGCCAACTTTTCCCGCGAGGGGTGACTGCTTCTTTTGGACGAAATCGGCTCTCAGAGCAAAGACTAGGATGTTGGCCGAGAGCGCTTCCAGGGCTTCTGGCCCAAGTATGATGTCAGTCTTCCCGGGTGTGACGGGCTTGGGTTTCAGCTGGCTGATGGCAGTTTCCGCCGCGGAACGAGATACGGTAAGTGCCTGCTCTGGCTGGAAGGTTCGGCTTGCGAAGCCGTCGGACGCCGATCCAATAGACCCGGATTGTCTCGCGGTTACCCATGTGGTCGCTGTGAAGAGGGTTCCAGCATAGTGACCTGTTACCCCTAGAGAGTTGAGGAAGAAGGTCTCGCAGTGGGAGAAGGTACAATCTCCGCTCACCGACCTTATTCGGCTGTCTTTGGAGGCTGTTCGGATCATTCGAGACGCGAGGCCTGCCGCGATCTTTTCATCCGCGTCTTTGACCTTCCTATCTACAAGACGGATGTGAGTGGGTTTCTTGGTCTCCTCCTCAAAACTGAGGAGGATTGGTTCCGGCTTTTTCGTCCTCGCAATCGATAGTGCATCTCGGACGGCTTTGTCAACGGCTTCACCGTCGGGGCTCATGGTGAAGCTTGATCCCATGGAGCTGCTTGCTCCGTTTCGGAGCAGGACCCGCAGCCCTATGCCTCTGTCGGATCTGTCTTCTATCCTCTTGACCTGTTTCTTCTCGAAAGCTAGGTGGAGGGTGTTGGTGCTGGAGGCGAACGCTTCGACTTGAGTTGCGCCCAGTTTGAGACCGAGGGAGACGGCTCGCTTGAGCGCGTCCTCCACTAGGCCTTTCCTCCCACCGCTGTTTCCTTGATTCTCACGTGGGGACCGCCGGTTCCTGCCGCAACTGACTGACTGGCCTTCCCGCAGAATCCGGCGTCGTGAGATACTTCTCTCCCGACTCCGTCAACCGCGTTAAGAATTGTCAAGGTGTCGCCTGACAGGGAAGCTTCAAGGAGAACCGCGGTGAGTTCCCCCTTTTCGATCAGCTGCGCGTCTTCTGCGTTGAACTGGAAAGTGCCTTTTGAAGGGTCCACTTGGCCGCCCCTTGTTCCTTTCATGTAAACCCCGTAATCTACGTCTTCCATCAGCTCCTCAAGGCTCTGGTCGCCTGAGGCGATGTACGTATTGCTCATCCTGACCACTGGAGTGTGGGCGTAGGATTCTGCCCGAGCACCTCCGTTGGGTTCCATGTGAAGCTTCGCTGCGGCTTCCCGGTTGAGTATGTATTCTCGCAGGACCCCTTTCTCGACGATTGTGCGCTTTCCAGCAAGAGTTCCTTCATCATCGTACTTGGAAGAGCCCCAGCCTCCGTGGAGTGTTGAATCGTCGTATGCGCTCAGTAGTTCAGAGCCTATCTTCTGCCCGATTCGTCCTTCTAGGATTGATTCCTTTGCTATGATACCGTCGGCTTCTGCTGCATGGCCCACTGCTTCATGGATAAACACGCCTGACAACTTCGGGTCCATGACGACAGGCAGACGCTTTGCAGGGCAGGGCTTTCCGTCCAGACATGCTATGGCTCGCTGGGCAGCCGTTCTGGCATGTCTGTCGGGAGCGACTTTGGCAAAGACGTCTCCTCTGCCCACGAGTCCATGGTTCTCCAGGGTTGAGACGGTTTTGTCACCCTCTCTGGCGATTGCTCTTACGCTGTAGTAGAGTCTGCTGTCTTCCATCACGACGCTGGTACCGTCTGTGTTAGCGACAACTCGCTGTCCAATGCTGTCAAGGTAGAGTCCGTTTGCGCTTGCGATGTTCTTGTGATAGGAGCGGGCTTCGTTGACCAGGCTCTCGCAGAGCTTCATCTTGTCTTCCAACGCTATGTCTTCCAGGCTTCCATGACCCGGGGTGCGTACTGTTTCTCGGCTGGACCGAGTTTTGCCTAGTCTAATCTTCTCTTTCTGGTAACGGGAAACTACCTTTGCGGCCCGGACCGCGCTGTTCACGGCCTCCTTCAGAACAGTTTTCTCCAGTTGGACCGCTGTGGCAAATCCCCAAGCGTCATTGTAGAGGATTCTGATTCCGAAGCCCTCTGTCACACCTGTGTTAGCTTGGTCCAGCGTGTCGTGGAGGTACCTGATTAGCGTGGAGCGGTATCTGTCGACCCTCGCGTCAGCGTAGGTCGCCCCCTGGTCTGTTGCGAGCTTTACGGCTACTTCTCCCAGCTCCCGGAGGTCTTCCAACTAAAGCTCACTGTTGAGAATTCTGTTGGCCGGTCAGCTCCTCAAACTGAGTCTTCGATATCGCGTCCATGTCCAGTAACTTCTGTGCAATTTCGGAGATTCTGGCGACAGAGTGTAGTCTAACCCCTGCCTTTTCAAGATGGGTCCTGCCTCCCTCCTCCCTGTCAAGGATGACAAGGGCATCCTCCACAACTCCTCCTTCACTACGGAGGCTTTGCAGCGCACCCAGTGTGTTCTTTCCGGTTGTGATCACATCGTCGATTAGGAGCACTCTATCTCCTGGTGCAAGTACGCCCTCGACCTTCCTTTCTCTTCCGTGGAGCTTCACATCTTTTCGCGTGTAGACTAAGGGCTTGGACAGGGAGTAGGCCAGCACGGACGCCCAGGGCAGTCCTCCAGTGGGGATTCCGGCGATCTTGTCTATTCCCTCTATTCTCTTAGCATTCCTGAGTAGGAGGTCGATGGACGTTTGAAATGCGTCAGGGAAGCTGGGAAGGATTCGAAGGTCAATGTAGTATGGGCTGAGTTTTCCTCCTGATAGTGTGAAGAGTCCAAACTGTAGCGCCCCCGTTTTTACAAGGACCCGGCAAAAATTGTCCAGCTGTTTCTCCATCAGGCCGCCACTCCAAGGTAAGATGTGAAATCTGTCGCGAGCTTCAACAATTCTCGTCAACTTGGCAGGGAATGATAGCGATTTAAAGCCAAGCCCAATTTTCCGGGGTGCAAGGCGGCTAGGTCTTGGAGTTCTGGATACCGTACGGAGAGACCGAGGTTCCTATCCGGGTTCCAGATGATAATTTCTACAAGATTCTAGAACCCGGCAAGCCAGGCAAGGCGAAAGACCCGGTATCTCTGGTTAGCGAGTCACTGGACAGACCCATCAACGGGTCCTCAATATCTGAAATGGTCAAGCCGGGAGTAACCGCTGGAATCATCGTGGACCCCCTCGTTCCGCCTACTCTTCGGGATGTGGCAGTCGAACAGCTGAGGACTAGGCTGGAAAAGGCAGGCGTCACAGCCACGAAGGTCTTTCTTCGGAGGCGCATCTCCAACGTCGCGTTTCCACATTCCCCCCAGGAAGGGACCAGGATTCTTGACCCCGCCTCGGGAACCTTCAACCAGATAGGTCAGACCGGGTCCGGAACAAAGGTCTTCGTCGACCAAGAGCTGCTCTCCTGCGAGGTCAAGATATGCGTAGCCTTGACCATGCCCCATTTTGCCAGTGGTTTCGCAGGCGGTCCGGAGGCGATACTGCCAGGTGCCTCTTCAATGGAGACAATAACCAAGAACAGATCCCTCCTTGTCCAAGGAATAGTTTCTCCAGCAGACCAAGGAGACAGTGCCATCCTTCAAGATAGCTTGGAAGCTTGTAGACTGGCGGGTCCCTTCTACAGTCTTTGCTTTGTCCCGGACGGCTGGGGCGGAGCGGACACGGTGTTCTCGGGTGAACTGGAGGCTGTCTTCAAGGAAGCGCGAACAAGATACCTAGAGGTTCACTGTACCCGGATAGACCGACGGGCCGATGTGGTGGTGGTCTCTGCTGGCAACGTACTGGGCATGGATCTCTACCACAGCGTCAGGGTTCTTTCGAACGCTTGGAAGGCCGTGAAAAAAGACGGGACTATGGTTTTAGTCGCTGAATGTTCCAAGGGGGTTGGCGACTCCAACTTCCTCGACTATTCCAGAAGGTTTCAGGAGCGGCGTGAGTTGCTCGCGGAGCTTAGGCACAGATTCAGACTCGGAGGGCACGTGAGCCTGTTGTTGCAGGAGGCCTTGGAAAGATACAGGGTTCAGCTCGTGTCTGTTCTTCCAGATTACTACGTACGGAATTCTTTCAGGCTCAAGCCCTCAAGGACCGCGTCGCACGCGGTTCAACAGGCTATACGTGCAGAGGGGAAGGACGCGAAGATTCTCATCATAACACGCGGTGATCTCACCCTGCCCGTGATAAACGAACAGTCCTAAGGATTTCGCGAAGCCCATTTTCATCCGACCACTCTGCACATCATAATCATTTCTTCCTGTGGATAGTCAACTCCAGTAATTTCCGACAGAGATTTAATAGAAAGGGGACTCAGTCAGTCCTTACGATTCGGTTGAGTAAGTTCTCGATAGGTTCGACAATTCTATTTGTTCTTCTCATGGCCCTGCCGGTACAGGGCCAATACTCCACATCTCTCCCAGTTTCGACCGTGGGCTTCTCAGGAACTCGGGAAGTGCCCCTCAACGTAAAGGTCGTGCTCATAGGCTTGTCCAGCTCGGATGTGAACTCGACTTATCTCACGGCAAAGATCAATGTTCCTTCCATAAAGCCTCAGACAATCCTTGCGGGTGCCCAGGGCACCGGTGTCAACTACAATTTCAACTACCAAGTCAGCTTCGCTAACAATACAACAGTCAACGACTTTGTCACCTTCCTCAGAGGAATCGAACTTGCAGAGACTTACAACCTAGCAGCTAGGGACTTCCGAAACCCCTACTTCGACAATTCAACTACACAGATCAGCAATGTGACGAACGCTTTCTACGATGCCAGTCGTGTCGAGAACTGGTTCGCTTCATCCCAAGCCTTCGGCCAGAACCCTGTTCCCGGCTACACGTTCTTCGTCGCCGACCTCCACGGCTACCTTCCCTCTCTCACCTACCGGCAATACCAGAACTACACCGCCAAATGCGCTACAGCCCCTTCCGGACAGTGTAGCGATCCAAGCCGGGAAACTGCCACAGTCCACTATTACAACAGGACAATGACCGAGGCAGATCTCGGCCTGGTTCAAACGCGGCATTTCATGACCGGCTGGGGAGGGAGCCAGCGGTTCTACTATCTAGACCTATCTGCGGGTCCGAGCTATTGGACTGAGGAGCTTCCGATTCAAGTAGCGTCCCAGGTCAGAGAAGTGGACCTGGCTACGGCTTACGGGAGATACTGGCGGACCCAGTTCATAGCCGACTATCTATCTGGCGTCGTCTACAATCTGTTTGCTGCCGACCAGGTCTACCCTGTGAACTACTCTTCCAAGTATAATTTCCGCCTATTCGTCTTCGACAACCGAAACTCTAGCGAGATGGCCAACCCCAGGCTGGCATCGACAGTGAACGAGACATTGATTCGGAGCGAATTGGAGAAGCTGATACCCTATTCCAACGTTACCATCACCACCAAGTATGCGAACGTCACAGACTACCCAGGGCTCGCAGCAATTGTTGCAAGCGCCACGACCAACATCAAAGACCAAGCCGTGAATGGTTCCATTGTTGACGCTCGCTTGGTGTACAACTGGCTAAGCACTAACGGAGAGGGGCACGTCTCCCAGTTCATCAACGCAACCCGCGACAGTCAGGAATACGATATTCCGGCTTTCATCTTTGCCTTCACGGGCCGTTACAACTTCGGCTTCACGTTCAAGGAAGAGGTTTTCCTACACCGGGACCCAGATTCTATCTACGGTGTGGCGCTGGGCGACCTTGTACTCATAAGTCACGGCCAGTACGACTTCAGAGCGGGCGACTACCCCAGCAGCACTGGAGAGACTCAGCCTGGCAAAGGCATAGGTTTCACCCGAACCATCATTCATGAGCTGGGACACATGCTGGGGCTGGCCCATCCTTTCAGCTACGATTTCACAGAGGACTTTACCGACTCAGTTATGGGCTACTATGCAAATTCTCTTACTTTCAGCCAGTTCGATGAGGACACGCTCCTACGTGGCATCAACGACCAATTACTGATCTATGCCCAGGTTACTCTGGCCAATACTACATCAAACATCTTCAACTCAGCCCGGATTTCCACCGCAAACAGGGCAATCGCGCTTGCCAATGAAAAATACGGAGATATGCGGTACGCCCAAGCCGTCCAGGACTCCCTTGACGCGGCTTTGAATGCTTACGCTGCCCAGCTTGCAAGCGTCGGGCCCTTCGCAATATTCTCTCTAAGTCTGGTTTTCGGGCTAATCGGGCTCGCTGTCGGAGTTGCCGTGGGGATGCTGGTCGGTTATCTTGTGTTCAAACGAAAACCCACGTCGGGAATTCAGTACTACCGTTGTCCCACTTGCCAGCAGCCTCTCCGCTGGGATGCGGTTATGATGCGCTGGTACTGCGACCGATGCCAGAAACCAATCTAGCTACGTCGTCGGACCCTACTAGATACCTGGCTCATGTAGAGACATTCCTCAACTGACAAACGAGTCTTCCTGCCATGGTTACCGGTCAGCCTGACAGGGGCTCCTCTAACCACAACAAAAGGGGTTCTCTCCCTGCCTTCTCCCATCACCAAATGGGCCGCACTGGCAATATCGTCCGCAATTGCATGAAACGTGATTCTTGCTTGGCGTCCATACAAGTCCGGTTTTCCCCTGAAATCCCTGATGGGTTCAATCCCAGAGCTTCCCAACGCGAGGCCCACGGTTCCAAGGCGGAGAGGAGTCACTCTGCTATCGACAACGATTACACCTATCCTTTTGCGGAAGCTTC
>CAYIBO010000035.1:0-11968 GCA_964361545.1 uncultured Candidatus Bathyarchaeia archaeon | reverse complement strand
GAAACTTCCTCAAGTGGAGGTTGGGTGTCGGCGATTCTGAATGTTGCCGACCTCCCAGAGATTTCGAAGAGAAGAGTCTTGGGCGCCATCAGGTCCCTCTTACCCATCTTACAGAGGCCTCGAATCCGCTGTATTTGCAGTAGTCCGTGAATTGCTCCTCAACGGCCTTCTTGTCGTTGGTTGAGATTTCTTGAACGGTTGAACCTCTATTGACGCAGCTTTCTTCTTTGCAACCCTTCTCCAAGTTGCCGCGACGCATCCTTCCAAAAGAACCGTCGGTTTCACCATACCCACGGGAATCTTCGGGAATATTCGCTTGTAGTACCCCATATCCATGAACCTTGACTTGTCTTTCAGACTCAGCATGAGCGAGTCGTACTTGGGGAGGACTATCGCTTCCGGGGGAGGTGGGAGCTCCTGCTCGATGTTTTGGTCAAGGGCGATGTATGGTTCTCTGGAATTCTTCATCTTCACCTCAACCAGATCGCTTGCGATGTTATTCAGAGCCTCGTCCAGCTGTCGCTTGGAAAGGTAGGCCCAGTACATGAGGTCCTCCTTGGATACAGGCCCGTGGCGGGCTATGTACTTGCGCAGAAGCTCAACTCTGCAAGTTTGACGGTCCGGCGGGGTCTTGGGTCTCGGAATCCAATCGTCAGAGCACATCCACAAGCTGTTCGGCCCTCGTTTTCCGGCATGGACAAGCAGACCCGAGAATGCCATGTCGCCTAGCCCCGACCATACTCCTTCCCTCAACCCCAGCTGACGTGCCTTCCCGTCCATGAATGACCTGATTTCCTTCGCGGTGACGGCTTTTCCATTTATTTCGTCAAGTATAGGTTCGTAGAGCAGCCTTCTCCTTTCCTCTCTTGGAGGATAGTTCCGTTTTTTCGCTCTCGTGTCGATCCATTTCAGCATCCTTTCGCTAGCCCCGCCGAGAATGTAGATGTAGTAGTCTTTGCTGGGGATGGTGTGCATTGTGCTTCTGACAGCCCAGGTTCTGACCAGACTTCCTCCGGGCTTCAGTTCGGAGACGACGTCAGTGTCACTGAACCCGTCAACCCTGGCCCAGAAAGAGGAAAGGCTCTCGCGGATGTCCTGGGATTGAATGCCGCAACAGGCATCCGCCACTCTTACGGGAGCATCCCGTCCCCTCATCTTCTTTGAGAGGCAATGCGACCATAGTAAGCGCCTGTTGAGATCCTTGTGAATCATATCTGCGATAGATCCCGCTCGGTCCGCCTTCCCCCGGAGCTAATATAGCCGAAGGACAGAGATGTTTCTAGGAGAGTAGCTATGACCCGTCCAGAGTGGCAGAAGAAGAAGAAGAAGATGGCTGGCAGGGAAGGCCCGAAGAAGGGCAAGGTTCGCTGACGCCCCAACTCCCAGTCAGGGCCCATCTAGTTGCGCTTGGTGCCTTGGAGCCTCTCCAGCGTCTCCCTTTCAAGCTGGAGAGTCACGTGCTCTATGCCGAACGCGCTTCTCAGCTTTCCTGAGACTTCCGCTATGATTCGGGACCCTTCCTCTAGAGGCTCAGCCCTTACGATGACATGGCCGCTCAACGCGTAAAGTCCTGAGGTTATGGTCCAGATGTGGAGATCGTGGACTCCGATCACTCCCTCTACACTCTGGATGGTTTTCGCAACCTTCGCAAGTTCTAGATGTCTCGGCGTGGCTTCCATGAGGATGTCCGTGGACTCTCGGACCAGGCTGAAGGCGTTCCGAAGAATCAGAACTCCGATGAGAATGGCGACCAACGGGTCGATGATCGTGTAACTGGTAAAGGTCACAACTACTCCACCAATGATGACGCCCACGGACGAGAGTGTATCTCCCAGAACATGGAGGAACGCCCCGCGCAAGTTGAGGCTGCTCTTCCGACTTCCCACCAGCAATCGCGCCATCGCAAGATTCCCTAGCAATCCGACGAAGGCTACTGCTAGGACCAGTGTCCCCTGGACCTGGCGCGGCTGGAGGACTCGCCGGTACCCTTCATAGAGTATCAGGAGTGCGATAATTATCAGCGTGGATCCGTTGACGAAGGCGGCGAATATCTCTGCACGGTGGTAGCCGAAGGTTCGTCTGGAGGTGTGAGGTTTTCGTCCCAGCCGGATTGTGAGGATGCTTAGGCCTATGGCGAAGACGTCTGTTAGGACGTGGCCCGAGTCGCCTACGAGGGCGAGGCTCTGGCTGGCCAGCCCGCCGAAGAACTCGAGGGCCGTTAGTCCCGAGGCTATGCTCAGGGCTATCCAGAGCCTCTTCTCTGCCTTCCTAGAAGATTCCGCTGAATTTGCCCCCAGAGGGGAGGGCGAGCTACTTTGCGTAATTGTGGCCTCTAAGGTGGGGTGCTGGCTAAGATAGAAAGAACAATTAACGTGATTGTCCCCAGTCTACTAGGGTATTCCTTGACACTCCAAGCCTCCGTGAAACTTGTCGATAACTGGATTGATGCTCACAAGAAGGACCTTGTCGACCTCACCTGTCGAATGGTCAATATTGACACGACGGTCCCGCCGGGACGGAACTATCCGAAGATTGCGCAGTTGATTGCTGCGGAGCTCAAGGAACTGGGTGTTACGCCTTCTGTCAAGTATATTCCTGAAGCCACTATACGGCGTAAGGTGGACCCGGAGGTGGGTTTGAAGGGTCCTCGGCCGAACACGTATGCTACCTTGAAGGGTGAAGGGCCGGGTCCGAGCATATTGTTGAATGGGCATGTTGATGTTGTTCCGGCCCAGCCGACAGGCTGGTCCCACGACCCGTTCGAGCCCGTGATCAAAGGAGGCTTGATCTATGGGCGTGGGGCGGCTGACATGAAGGGGTCCGATGCTTGTATGATCTCCTCTCTGAAAGCGTTGGTTGAGACGGGGGTCCACTTCAACGGGTCGATTACGCCCACGTTAACTACGGACGAGGAGGTTGGAGGATACACTGGCGTGAACTATCTCATCGACAAAGGCGTCATCACGAAGAAGGTGGATTATTGCATCTCAACGGATACTGGTATTGAGGCGTTGAACATTGCGAGCCTGGGAGATACTGAGTTTCTCATCACTGTAAAGGGAAAGTCGGCCCATTCTGGAAGGGGTTGGACTGGTGTGAACGCGATAGAGTACGCGGCCGCGTTAGTTGAAAGGTTGAAGGATTTGGGCCGAGAGATTGGGAAGCGAAGGTCGAAGATTCCCGCAGAGCCCATCTATGGAAACAAGTGGATGAGGCCGGGGTTGTATGTCACGATGGTGAGGGGCGGTATCAAGGGAAACATCATACCGGACAGTTGCGAAGTCCTAGTAGACCGACGGTATATTCCAGAAGAGAAGAGTGTGCAGGTGGAACGGGAGGTTGCATGGGTGGTCCGTGAGTTTGCAAGGGAAGAGGGTGTGAAGGTCGCGATGAGGCCGATTCTAGGTTACAACCCGATGTACACGCCGCCGAACCATCGGCTTGTACGTGTTGTAAGGAAACAGGCTCGCAAGGTGTTGGGCCGCGATGCTCCACCAAGGGGAAGCCAGGGGTCCACGGACATGGCGGCGGTTAGTGCGTTGGGTATTCCAGTGGCGGTGATCGGCGCAACACGGGCTGATAGTAATATTCACGGCGTTAACGAACATGTTCGAATCAACGACCTTGTCAGCGTGACAAAGATACTCGCACATTCCTACCTGGAACTATTGCTGGTGCATGCTCATTGAGCCGTCCCTGAGCTTGCCAGGGGATCCTTTTCTCCGCCTTTCTACCCGGAGCGGGGTTGTCTCTATCGTCCCTTGAGGGAAGCTCTGATTGGGGAGGCTTCCCTACCATTCTCTTTCAGCCGTTGGACCTCCTCTTGCAGCTGTTTAACATCCTCTTCCACCGCCTCATGGGTCATGCTTCGTAGAATCTGGTCCTTGTACCAGATTAGTTGGCCTGCCAGCCGGATCCATCGAGCTCTCTCCCGGGACGGCGTATACTTGGACTTGGCTCGCCTACGGGACTCTTCTATGAGGTCCCCTATCACCTCTATCATCTGCGCTCTCTCGGACCTTCGCCACTTCCTCATCGTCTCTGAAGGGGTGGCCTCTAGGAGAGACAAGTCGCACACTCCCCCTAGACGCAGGCCGGGATATTATCACAGAGAGCAGGCGTGCCTCTCGATGAAACTGTCCCCATGGGAATGAGAACCCACGTCGCTTATCAGGTTCTTGCTGTGAAGAGATAGCTCTGGATCGCGGTGTACGGGCTGACGTACGGTATAACCTCGACCTTTGAGAACCCGTTCTTCTTGAGCACGTACTCGATTATCCAAGGGCTCCATAAGTAGACTCTGAAGAGTCTGTTCTTTGTTTTGCTGTAGTAGAGTCGTTCGAAGTAGCCCTGTTTGGGGTTGAAGGAGTGATGCACCGTAATCACAGGAGGCTTGAGGTTGGCAACGAACGCATCTCGATAGTTTGGAAGTATGCGGAAGACCAGATCCGCCTGTTCAACGAGAAATGTTCCGTTCTTCGCCAGGACCCTTCTGACCCGGCTGACTACCTCATCGAAGTCGAAAATGCCTAGGTGTGGCAGGGGTGACCCGAGAATGGTGACCAGGTCAAAACGTCCCGTGACATGTTTGGTTAGTTGTTTGATGTCGCCGACCACGGTTCGAAGGTTTAGCTTCCTCCGCCGTGCCTCTTTCGCGCCTATGGTGAGGAGGCGTTTCTGCACGTCAAGACATGTTACTTGGGCCTTGTAGTGGTGGGCGAAGGCTATTCCTTCGATGCAGGACCCCACCATGAGGGATAGAACCCGCGGCTCGTTTGGGAGCCTTAGCCCTACAGCTTCTAACATTCCGGGCAAGTGTTTGAGGAGAGTTTCGAGCCTCTCTTTGCCTTGTCTGGTGGCTAGGCTGTAGGCTTTCAGCTCGTCTAGTGAATAGAGCCATTCCAGGCTCAATATGGAATCAGGCCGCCAATTCTACCGGCTCGGGTAAAGAGGGTTTCCGGCCCACCACCTCACGGACAGTTCCGTTCTCCATCAGAATGATAGTGTCGGCTTCCGCCTCCAAGTCGCCAACATGGCTTATGAGGAATATCTGCCAGAAGTTTTGAGAGAGTTCCTTGTGGAGGAGGGCGAGTATGCCTTCCCGTCGGACCCGGTCGGAACTTCCCAAAGGCTCGTCCAAGAAGAGAAACTCAGGGCTCTGGCCTTTAGCCTGGGGGATTAGGGCTAGGGCGAATGCGAGCCTCATGGCTAGCAAGAGCTGGTCTTCTGTTCCGCCAGAGAATACTTCTCTGGGCTTGAACTCACCAGCTTCCGGGTCAAAGACGCGGACGGTGTAGTCCTCGTCCAGTTCGACAGCCTTGTAATGGCCCGAGGTAATCACAGGGAGGATCAGGCCCATGTACCGTTCCACTTGTGGTTTGACCCTGTTCCTCAGAGATTCCGAGGTCTGCTCAAGACCCTTAATCGAATACTTCACAACCGCCAGGTCCTTCTCGATTAGTCGGACTTTCCGCTGTTGGGCCTCGACTCGTTCCTCCAGTTCCCTGTTTTCTTCCAGGAAGGTCTTGATTTCCAGTTGTCTAGCGATGGTCTCTTCGATCTGCGTGCGGACCCTTGAAACTGACTCGTTGAGAGAATCCCTGTTCTCACCTGTCTCTGCGAGAATCTCTTCAGAGAACACTACGCCCTCAGGCAGGTTGGGCAGACGAATGTTCGCCAACTTCTCGGTAACGGTTCTCAGCTCGTCTCTCGTAGCTTGAAGTTTGTTCTGTAACTCTGGCTCCTCCCGTAGTCGCTTTTCGAGAAGTCTTACCCTTTCTTCTAGAATTGTCCGAGTTTGTCTCTCCTGGTTGTAGAGGGTGGACGCACGTTCGACGGCGACCTTCGGCTCCTCAATGCCCGCCAGAGAGCTGGAATATTTCGGTATTGAACTGAGGGTCTGGAGAACTTTCTGGGACCCTTGTTGGGTGTCGTTCTTCAGATTTGAAATATTCTGCCTAACCCCCGCTAGGTCTTTTTCCCAAGAACGTACAAGTTCTATACCCGTCCGGGCCTCTTGAGCTTCCTTGGACACTTCAGCCTCCCTGGAGAGGGACGCGATCTGGCGAGCCAGCAATATCAGTGCCACGACTGCTAGTGATCCGAAAACGACTGCAAATGACAGGAGGGTAAGAAAGAACGATAGAACTGCCCCTGCACCAAGTGCTCCGGTAGCGGCTAGATAGGTCCAGACCCTTGACGAGGATGCCTGCTGCGCGCCTACTGTTTGTTCTGGACGCGGAAATTCTCTGCTCTTCTCAGCTATGTCAGCCTGCAGCCGTTTCTCTCGCTCCTCGAGCTGGTTAAGGCGCAGTTCCGACTCGCGCAGGATTTCGAGTTGCTCAGAGGCTCGGGCTAGTGAGGCTTCGATTTCGTCGAGGCCCCCGTACCCTTTGAGCTGTGTTCGCACTTGGTCCAGTTCTGTTTTTACCGAGGAGATGCTTGCCAGTTGTTGTTTGAGATTGTTCTCAAGCTGGGTTTTGCCTTCAACCTCTTTCCCTAGGGTCTCCTGACTGTCAAGCGCCTCGTCATACTCGTTGAGAGACTTGTAGAGCCTATCGGTCTCTTCGAAATTCTTCTCGAGGTCTTTCAGCTCAACCTTGAGACGGTCAATTTTCTCGGCCAGCGTGGTGAGCTGGGTTTGCTTGTCATGGTAGTCTTTCAGCTGCTCTGTCAGGGTTTCGAGGGTTTGCCGTTCCACCGTCAGCTGGCCCGGTGTCCTGGTTGTTCCCTCGAGTCGGACCCTTTCGTCGTCTAGCTCGTCTTGGACCTTGTTGAAGCTGTCTAGGTTGAGGAATACGTTGACGACCTTTCTCCGGTCATCCAGTCGTTGCTTGATGAGACGCTCGAGGTCCTTCTGGGCTACAACGCTGCTCGCGACGATTTCGTTGTACGTGATCCCTCCCAGGAGACGTTCAATCTCGCCGGTGGTGTCGTTTACCGTGGTCGCTATGGTCTTCGTCGAGCCGTCGGGTTTGATCTCGTAAAGGAGGGCTCTGTTGGGACGGGTTTTGTGAACCTCCCGGACCACCCGGTATTTGCTCTCGCCAATTGCGAATTCGAGCCTGACCTGTGCCTCGCCGGATCCATAGCTGATGATCTCTTCGTTGCTGGGCTTCTGGGTCGGCCGGATCATTCGACCGTACAGAGCGTAGAGAATCGCGTCTAGGACTGTGGATTTTCCGCTCTCGTTAAGGCCAGTGATGAGAATAATGCCTTTAGGAAAGGTTAGCGGCTGTTTGAACTTGAGCTTCTTGAAATTGTTGGCGTAGAGGCTGAGGAGTTTCAACTGATCCCTTCCTCCTGGAGCTTTGTAGTGGTTTGTTTCCATGCTTCTTGGACGAGGGGCTTCTCATCTTCCTTCGCGTTCTCCAGAAGGTTTCGGAAGGTCCTTTCCAGCTCTTGCAGTGGCGTGGTCTTGGGGAGAGATTCCAGAGGAGCCTGGGTTAGAACGTTCAACCCCTCCTCGTCGAATTCTACGTGGAAGAATCTGTCTTGGCTGTAGTTTAGGAGGGCAGAGCGTTTGTAGGTAGACAACTGTTCCAGAGTGACTTTGCCGGAGACTAGGACCCTCAGTATCTTGGCTGTGTCAGCTCTTTTCTCTATGGCGTTTTGAATCTGGCGTGTTAGACTTCCCTCGGCAGAGACATGGAAGTTGAGAGTCTCCATGGGACGTGCCGGAGTCTGATGGAACTCTTCATTGACAATCCCTGTCTTGTCTACTTCAAGCCAGACGAAGCCTTTCTTCTCGTTCTCCTCATGGAACGATGCGCGTTCTGTGCTGCCGGGATAGATGACTGGTGTGCCGTTGATGATGTGTTTCTGGTGGCGGTGGAGATGGCCGGCGGCAAAAAGCTGGAACTTGTGGGGTACGGAGGAGGCTGGTATGTGGGTTTCCTGGCCAAAGTAGCCCTCGAACCCCTCAACGGGATAGTGGGTGAGGAAGATGTTGATGTCTGCGTCATGTTCGACCCTCTGTCCTGCAAGAGGGTCTTGGTCAGGTGCAAGGGTAGGGTTGAGGCTCAGTCCATTGACGCTGACAGTTGTTCCGTTGAGGTCGAGCTTCTTTGATGAGGGTCCTGGTTCATGGAAGAAGTAAACATGACCGGACCTCGCGTGTACTGCGAGGGGGGATACTCCCTGCTCGATGCTCCTTGGAGTATCATGGTGGCCGCTTACGAGCAGGACTTTGACCTCTTTCTCATAGAGGCGTTTGAACTGTTCTGCAACGAAGGCCCGGGTGGGGTTGCCTGGTAGTATGCCGTCGTAGAAGTCTCCGCCAACCAGGAGTAGGTCAGGACGGTTCTCTAGTGCGAAATTGACTAGGGTCTCGAAGCAACGTTGAAAGTCGCGCTTTCGCTCGAACCGTCTGGGACCATACTGGACGGCTGAAGGGTCCAGATGGTTGTCGGCGGTGAGAAGGACGTGAACTGTCATAGAAGCTATCCTCCTAGTGAGAGGATTCTGGATTCTTGCAGAGTCTAGCCTCCAAGTAGACTGAAGCCGTGAAGGGTTCTAGGTTGGTGATATTAAGATTGGAGATGAGAGAAGATGCCGTTAGTCTCGGGAATAGCCTAGCACCCAGAGAAAACTGGGTTTTCCGGGAAAAAGGGGAGAGGACGGTAAGGTGTAGGGTTTGTTACATTCTGCCCGTGGACTGGAAGAGGGCGAAGACATTCCCGTCAGGGTCTTCGAGTATTGCCATAATTCCCACGTTCGGGATCTCCTGCTTGCCGGAGACGACCTTGGCGCCGAGGCTGGTTGCGTTCTTCAGGGTCTCGTCTACTGAACGGACCATGAAGTAGTTCCTGTACTGCTCCTTCGGGTTTTCACGGGGGTATAGTCCGCCGATGGTGTCGTTCTCCTTTGCGTCTTTCAGGGAAATGAGCCAGTAGTCTGTGGGGGCCTGCCATTTCTGGAACTTCCAGCCGAATAGCTGTGTGTAGAACTTTGAGACTTTCTCGGGGTCTTTGGCTGGTATCTCGAAATGGACGAGGGTGTGCTCTTGAGGTTGTGGTCTGGTTTCGGTTGTTGTTGCTGCTTCCATCATATTGTCAGCGTTTGCCCGGGACCGAACCGTCTCTACTAAAGGTTCCCACGATTTCTTTTAATCAAGGCTAAACTTCGCAGCATGCTTTCCGCACTCAGGCCGAATACTTCACAGAGACAGGATTCAGGCCGATGATGTCCTTACTGCAAGAGCTTTCAACCCACCCCCTTCACCGGGACCGTTGCTAGAGGGTGAAGGCCCACCTGAAGAGCCGCCAGAGACGACACATCCAAGATTCTGGAACGAGAATCGGGATCGACATCGGCGGAACCTTCACCGACCTAGTCGCTCACGGTAACAGTGGAAGGATGTGGAGGGTCAAGGTCCTCACAACACCCGCAAACCCTGCCCAGGGCGCGTTGGAGTCGCTTCGGAGGTTTCTACGAGAGAGCATGGTCAGTCCGCGCCGTGTCAAAGTTGTCATCCATGCGACTACGCTGGCGTCGAATGCGCTTCTACAAGGCAAGGGTGCAAAGACCGCGCTCCTCACAACAGAGGGTTTTCGTGACGTTCTTGAGATTGGCCGTCAGAACCGGCCCGAGCTGTACAATCTCCAAGTGGAGCGTCTGCCTCCGCTAGTTCCCAGGCGTTACCGTTTCGAGATTAGCGAGAGGGTCAACCATGAAGGGCGAATTCTCCGCCCCGTTGACCGATCACAGATTCGGAGAGTTGCGGGGAAGCTTCGACAGCTGGGAATAGAAAGCGTCGCTGTCTGCTTCTTGCACTCCTACGCTAATCCGAGGCACGAGAAGATTGCTGCAGGTATAGTTCGGGAAGAGTTTCCTGAGGCTCATGTTTCTGTCTCGTCGGAGCTGCTTCCGGAGTTCCGGGAGTATGAGAGGACGAGCACGACTGTTGTGAACGCTGTTCTCCAGCCAGTGATGTCGAAGTATCTTGATGATCTGGAGAGAGGACTGAGAGAGCTAGGAATTCATGCTCCACTCTTTGTCATGCAATCTAACGGCGGAACAATCCTCTCCCGCCAGGCTGCTCTTGAGCCAGCTCGAATTATTGAGTCGGGTCCCGTGGCTGGAGCAGTGGCGTCTCGACATTATGGGAAACACACAGCTGAGATCATATCTCTTGATGTTGGCGGGACCACGTCCAAGGCCGGTGTTTGGTCCGGCGACAGGTTCGAGGTTACGACGGAGTATGAGGTTGGAGGACGAATACATGGAGTGAGAAGGCTGGAGGGTTCAGGATACCCGGTAAGGTTTCCCTACGTGGACCTGATCGAGGTTGGCACCGGCGGCGGAAGCCTCGCCACGGTTGATGTGGCGGGGGTTCTGCACGTGGGCCCGGAGAGTGCTGGGGCGTTTCCGGGACCCGCATGCTATGGCAGGGGCGGAACCCGTCCCACGGTGACGGATGCTAACCTTGTCTTGGGCCGGTTGAATCCTGAGTTTCTCCTCGGCGGAGAATTGAGACTTCACGCGAAGCTTGCCCAGAAGGCTCTAGAACAGCACATTGCTCGACCTATGGGAACGGGGCTGGCGGGTGCTGCAGTGGGGGTCTTGCGGGTGGCTATTGCCAACGTGGCTGGGGCTATCAGGGCTGCGAGTGTTGAGCGGGGTCATGATCCTCGCAGGATGACGCTGGTGGCGTTTGGGGGTGCGGGTCCGATGCATGCTTGCGAGGTTGCGTTGCAGATGGGAATTCGAAGGGTCCTGGTGCCTCCTGGCGCTGGCCTCCTGTCCAGCCTGGGACTCCTATTGTCGGAGCCTGTGCATGATTTTGTGAGAACGATGTTGGGGCCTGCTGAAGAAGCGGACTATTCATCGGTCAACTCGGCCTTTGACTCGATGGAAAAGAGGGGCAGGACCCTGTTGCGGGAGGAGAGGGTTCCGGATGAGGCCGTGGTCTTTGAGAGGTTCTTCGACATGCGGTATCAGGGACAAGCCTATGAGCTGTCGGTCCGGGTCCCGAACAGGCGGGTTGATACAAGTCTGGTCCGTCAGGCTGTTCGAGCCTTTCACCGATTGCACGAGTTGAGGTACGGATACTCGGACCGAGGGATTTTGGTGGAGCTCGTGAACGTCCGAGTATATTGCAAGGGCAAGACTCCCCCCTTGACGCTTAGGACCCCACGGACCCGGGTCAAGCACGTCTTGCCCAGGGCCCACCGACGTGTCTTTCTAAACAGCCGGTTCGTCCATAACTGCCCTGTTCTCGATAGGCGGGAAATGGGCCCGGGTCTGAGGGGCAAAGGTCCGTGCGTGGTCGAGGATTACGACTCGACCCTGGTTATTCCCCCAGGACCCAGCTACGAGGTTGACGGGAGAGGGGTAGTCAGAATACTCCTGCCTTCCTAACGTTGCCCTTTTGAGCTGGACCTGTCTCAAACGGTGGCCAACGCGGAATATTTACTGTTTTAGAGTAGAAAAAGTAGGTTAGCCCGAATGTCCCCGTGAAAACCCCTGGAAAACAACCTGACCCTCCACAAACAACGCAAAACCAGTACCGACCCAACACTCCCCCAACAACCCCCTTCACTCATTCACGATAACAAAACGATAACCCCGCCCCTGAGAAAATTTTCCTTATTCTACCGCCTCCCGTGAGACAGAACCCGTTACCTCCGCCCTCTAACTCCCGTTCAGGAGCTTCCGCTCAGCAGATGTAGTGGGTAATCATGCTTCTCTGAAGAGCCTTCAAAACCTCCAACAGCCTAGCCTCCACGAGGCTCCTCGCATCACCACCGCTCTCCAACGCTGACGTCCAGAGGAAGTAGACCCTTCCCTCCGACTCCGTAGCCTTGAAGAAACCCAGCCTTTCAAGCGAGAACATACTGCTAACGATCCAGTCCGACCTCGCCGACAAGCCCACCATAATAGTCCAGTCGCCAAAGTGATCCAGAGTGACGCTTACTGTCCCGTCACGGAAACCGAAGGATACATTGGACCCGGGCTTGAGAGACTT
>CAYIBO010000034.1:0-12493 GCA_964361545.1 uncultured Candidatus Bathyarchaeia archaeon | reverse complement strand
CAGCGGAAGCCATCACCGCTCATCAAGGGTTTGAAATGGAGCATGATGAGTCAGTGGATGAGAAGCCTTAGATGGCTCTAGCCTACGGATAGTGGCAGCAGAACGGAGGGGTCCGCATGGGTTTTGTTCCTAGACGAACAGTCCCAGATGGCCGTTTACCGTCTCCTGAATCGTGGCGGTATCGCTGAGCTAGGTCATCCGATAAAGGAGGGAAAAGAGAGTAGCCTCATTCATGCAACTGCGCCCAGCGGGAGAGAGCTGGCGGTCAAGATTCACACTTCGAGGGTCTTCCGTGGCCAGGAGAAGAAGCAGTATGTCTTCGGTGACTGGCGTTTTCGTCACGCCAAGCGGCACATTGTACTTCGGACCGAAGAGATCTGGGCGGAGAAGGAGTTTCGAAATCTAGCACGGTTGGAAAAAGCCAGGGTCCCAGCGCCCAGGCCGGTTGCCTTTGAGCAGAACATAGTCGTGATGACCTTTATCGGAAAGAATGGTGTTGCCGCTCGACAGCTGAGGGAAGTTGAGACCTTTGACAAGAATCGAATAGCTGCAGAGATTCTAAACGCCTTTCGGGACCTTGTGTCAAAGGCTGGCCTTGTGCACGGCGACCTGAGCCCATACAATATACTCCTCTGGCGGAATAGACCCTACCTGATTGATCTGTCGCAGGCGGTGCTCACGAGCCACCCTGAGGCCGAACACCTCCTCCGAGGGGACACCGATAAGATGGCGAGTTTCTTTGTCGAGATGGGATTAGACCCGGACCCATTCCGCCAACTAGAACAGAGTCTTCTGGAGTTTGTGTCTGAGGGGAGACTAGATCTATGAGCCGAGATGTTTGAGGAAGAACTCCGTGATCCTGTTGTAACACATGACCCTGTTCTTGAATCGCAAGACGTCGTGGCCTTCATCCTCAAACACCAAGTAGTCAACTTGGACACCCTTACGCCTCAAGTCCTCAACAAGCTGTGCCGATTCAGGCTCAGGAACCCGGGGATCATGCTTTCCCTGAATGATCATCAAAGGAGACTGAAGCTGGTGCAGGTAGGTCTTGGGTGAGCGCTCGATGAGAAAGTCACGGTCCTTCTCCGGGTCTCCAATTGCAAGTCGAATGTACGGCGTCCATGAAGGTGGAACGCGTGACGCCCAGGTCGGAAGATCGTAGGGTCCAAACATGTCCACCGCGGCCTTCCACATGCTCGGAAGACGAGAGGCCAGCGTCAATGTCATGAAGCCGCCATAGGACCGTCCCACAACACCACGTTTCGTCGATTCAACTCTCGGGTCCTTCTCCAGATGCTTGAGTCCTTCAATGTGGTCCTTCACATCGTCCCCGCCCCAGTCCCGGTCCACGTACTTCATGTAACGCATACCATAACCCGTGCTACCCCGAACATTCGGGACGAAAACCGCGAGACCGTTCAATGTCAGATACTGAATCAGCGGCATGGAGAACCAAGTGAAGTCTGGTCGTTCCTGGCCCTGAGGCCCACCGTGCACATAGACGACCAGCGGCCTGGGACCCGTGTAGCCCAGCTCTCTCGACGGTAGGTAGAGTCGGGCAGAGACTCTCAGACCATCGAAAGATGTGTAGCTGGCATCCTCCCCCTCGGAAAGATACCTGTCAGGAACACCCAAGACTCTTTCAGCGGACAGTCTCCTCGGCTGGTTACTGTTCTCAGGGTAGAGGTAGAGCTGAGATGGGCTGTTGGCTTTTGTGAACGAGAGAACGTACTCGACTCTCAACGGGTCCTTCTTGACCTGCCACTCCAGGCCCAACATGACCCCGTTGGACAATGGCGGAGGGCCGCAAAGGGTCTTGGTGACTTTGAATCGGGGCGGAGAACCGGGCTGGAATCGCGCCTCGTAACACGATGTGGCACTATCAATATTGTACTCGATGACGAACAGGTCACCTTCCACCTGTCGTAACTGAACGAGTTCGCCAACGCCCGAGTGAAGGGACCCCTCAACGGGAACATCGACGGGAGTGCTCGGATCATCTAGTGATAGGTAGGTGAGGCCTCCGTTGTCATGGAACAGGTTAGACCTGAAGACGAGGCCCCTGTTTCCGTTGACGAAGCTGCACCATCCTATTCCGGAGGGCGGAACCTGCCGGCCCTCTCTCTTCTCAAGGGGTATGCCGTACAGGAGTTCGCGTTGCTTCATCCCCGGCTTCCAGTAATAGAGAACGTTATCACCTGCTGTGTAACCGTCTGCGAGAATAACCATTGAATGGTCTGGGGCGGCTCCATTGCAGAAGTTGCCGTGGGGACTCCTGCCTAGAGACGTAATTTCACTGGTCTCCAGGTTGACCCTCAAACACTGCTGCTCAGGGTTCTTGCGGTCATCATGGTAGAAGTATGCAATATCCTTCTCAACATCACAGTGAACACACGCAATCTGCTGGTTCTCATAATCCGGACCCAGAACAGGCTCAGGAATACCACCCTCCAACGGGACGAAGGATGGCTGGTAGTTCTCATTACCCATCTTGTCAATCATGACGAGAGCCTTCCCCAATTTCGGAAGAACAACGAAATTATCTCCGATCATCAGGTGAGGATTCACGAGCGCCTGGGCGCCGGGCAATAGGGGTTGGGGAATACCGCCCGTCTTGTCCATGGAATAGAGGCTCAGGACCCCGCTGAAGTCGCTCAGGAAGTAGACCTTGTCGCCAACTATGCGGGGAGCTAGGAGGAGCCTGGCGGAGAGGAGCGATTCTATCGGGAATTTAGACTTCACCGGAGCGGTCTTGGAAATTATCTCAGTAATGGTCAACGGTAGGTCGGGCATGGATTTGGGGCTCTAGGCTATGAATCTTTTTTTCGAGAACTAGTTAGGAATCAGGCTGGAAACCCTAGCCCAGCTACTTTCTCGGCAATTCGGTCCAGACAACGGTCGACAACCGAATAGCAACTCTTCAACCATTCCAGGAAGCTACTGTGCTGGCTGTCGATGAAATCGATGACGTCTCCGTCTTCCCCAGCATAGGCCGTCAGCGTGGCTACTTTTCCACGGGTCTCCGGAAACCTAGACAAGATCTCACGAACCTGATGTCCCTCCATCGCAAGAACCAGGTCTGCGTCCCTGACAATCTCCTCGCTTATTGGGCGTGACCGGAAGCCTCTGAGGCTCGTGTAGGCGCTTCCAATGACGAGACGCAATCTTGGCTCGGCCGTGCTCCAGGGCTGGGCTTCCAGTCCGCAGGATGAAACGCTAACATCAGTGATCCCTCTGCGCGCTAGCTTTTCCTTGAGGAGCGCTTCAGCCATCGGGCTTCTGCAAATGTTACCCGCACAGACGAAGAGGATTTTCATTTTGGCCAGATTCCGCTAGGACGAGGAGTTGGTAAGATGGCGGCACGGGTCATGGGAACTCGGTTTAAGAACCTAGCTTGACTCAAGCACCATCCGGGAATGTTTAAAACACCGCCAGAATCGTCCCAAGAAGAACGCGAGAGAACTGAAGGGTCCAAATGAGCAAAGAACTCAAGAAGATACCGGAGATCAAGGTCTTCGGCAAATGGCCGAGTAGCGGAATAGAAGTACAGGACCCCGGTCTCAAACGCTACATTTCCTCGAGACCCTCCCTCGTCCCACATACCAGCGGCCGCCACGAACACCAACGCTTCAGAAAGTCGACCATCAACATTGTTGAGCGGCTCATCGACAACATGATGAGACCCGGACAGTCAGGAGGAAGCAAGGCCCGGGCCATCAGCATCGTTAGAAACGCCATGGAAATCATAGCTGTCCGCACAGGCAAGAATCCTATCGAGATTCTGGTTCGGGCAGTTGAGAATGCTGCCCCTTGTGAAGATGTCACAAGAATAGCCTACGGAGGAATCGTCTATCCCATCTCCATTGATATCGCGCCTCAGAGAAGGGCAGACATTGCCTTGAGACACATTGCCGAGATGGCAAGACAAGCTTCCCATAACAACCCGCGAACAGTGGACGAATGCCTCTCCGAAGAACTGATACTGGCAGCTGCAAGGGACTCGAAGAGCCTGTCGGTCCGAAAACGGGACGAGATAGAGCGCATAGCCCTATCCTCACGTTAGGCTGGGACCGTTCACATCTCCTTCCTAGTAGAAGAGAGCGGGCTCTCAAGATAACGCTGAATACATTTTCGCACCTCTATCCCAACTTTATAGGTTGAAACCCTGACCTACAGCACAACTTTGTCTACCGTAGAGAAACCGAGCCCCCCAGTTTCCTCTCTAAGCGCTCAGCTCGAAAGAGCGGGGTCTATTCTCCAGAATGGGGCTGTGGAGCAAATAGAAAGCTACAGGTCCCGGTTCACAACCATCGAGGGGCTCCACGAGCGACTCTTCAAAGACCTCATCGTATCTGCCTTCGACGCCAAAACTGCCAGGGAAACAGCCATCAAGTTCTTCGGAACAGACACAGTCCCCTTCGCAGCTGTAGACGGGACCGAATACGCCCGACCATTGTTCGATCTAGTCGTCTTCTTTGGAGGGTCCTACGCGGCAAAAGGAACCATACACTATCGCGAGAATAGTCTACCTGCAGTTGAGTATGAGGACCAATTCCTAAGAAACGGCCGCGCATTATCCAGCTGCGTCCCGGTCTACGTGAACGAAGTCCCTGACATAGACCAGAGCTTCATACAACCAGGCGAAACCTCAGAGATCTCCCTCGTCAGACCTTTGACGGACGAGGCGATAGCCAACAACTCCACCATCCCCGCCTGGATCATGACCTTTTCCGAATTCTACCTCGCATACAAACTGGCAACAGAAGCTGACAATCCAAGAATCATACTAATGGACCGCAGCCTCGCAACCACCCTCGCCAGCCTCATCTACGACACGTCCAGACGAAAACTCTGGAAAACCAACGGCGCACTCTACGGATGTGAGGTGAATGGCGAGCCATTAGACGAGAACGACTTCGCCTACGGCCGCCACCGCATCCACAACCCGGACCTTGACCTTCCCCCATCACGAGGAGACTACCTGCGCTACAGATGCCTTCTAACGTTGGAACACGAGGGGGCCATGACACTCGAAAAACTCTGCCAGAAGCTCAAGAACACAAACCCAGACCAGCGGAAACGGGTCGAACGGTTCCTCAAGAAATCCGTGAAGGAGGAATTCCTGGAAGAAACTGCGGACACATACTCGCTGAAACAACGTTATCGCAAGACTTGGCCCCGCCTCAGGAAGCTAGTCGAGACAATCGGTCATCGCATGTTCGAGGAGAAACCCAAGGAGAACCCGATGAAACTGTGGAAGAAAGGAGAAGCCCACTGGATGACCACCCAAGACCTAGCATTCCTGACACTGTTCGCGGTAAACCTTCTCGTCGAAGAGTGCTGGAGGAAGCGCATACTCCTCGTCGGAATGACCAAAGACACCGCTGCACGTGACCTCAAGAACCATGTTCTGCCCGTGATGGTCTCCAACGGTATCTGGGCGTCAGACTTGTCCCAGGAGGATCTCTCCCGAATCCCGAACACAGACCGTATGTTGCTGCAAACCCTCAGCGTCTTCAGCCACCAGACAATACCCGTCCCATGGTCCCTGATAGAATACGACTCATGCTTCCTAACTACAATACCCGACTTCTCCAAGAGACCCGGCTATGTCAGCGGGGCCATACGGAA
Organism: uncultured Candidatus Bathyarchaeia archaeon; assembly: GCA_964361545.1. Lineage (GTDB taxonomy): Archaea > Thermoproteota > Bathyarchaeia > 40CM-2-53-6 > 40CM-2-53-6 > BA-19. The sequence goes on along the minus strand of CAYIBO010000034.1, from coordinate 6,859 downwards.
CAAGATCACGCCCGAGCGATTGTTCCTCAAGACCTACCTTCAGCTCTCCCAGACAGAATACGACCCTCAGCTACGCAGCAACGTCCTTCTCGTGGACCGGTTAGCCTATCCAGACTTCGACCTCAGATTCGACACAACAATCCCGTTCTCACACGAATATGGCGGAGCAGATGAGCTTGTCAAACCAATTGTCTTCAGGAACAACAAAATTCTCAACCCTATCCAAGAACTAGTCATGCTCACCTTGGTCGCCATGACCGGTAACAGCATACCCGAACTCTTCGGCCACAACAAACCTCTATTCATAGCCGACAAGGTGGCCAAGTGGCACAACGAGGAGATGCGGCGGATTATCGACACCACGGGCAAATGGCTTATGAACAATCCCAAGCTCCGACAGTTCGTCTTCTACATGAGCACGTTCCGGGAAAGGAGGAGCGAGATTGAAGCTACTAGAAGAGAAAACTTCTAGATACTTCACAGACTTCGACGGACGCTTCCGCGCCCGCCTCAGTAGCGTAACACCATCCTTCATGCCCGTCGCAACACACGAGCTAACAGGAACATCCTCACGCTACGAATGCCGAATCAAAGTCGAGTACCACAAAGACATCATGGGCCTCATCGAGGAAGGAATGCTTGTCGCGGTCCGGAACTTCAAGTCCAACCCTAAACAACAACGCAACTCGCTAATGGTCATCAGCCGAGTCTGGCCCGAACACTACGGGCTCAAAGGCCTATCCGAGCACAGCTACTATCCCATGCAGTTCGAGATCATACAACAATCCGTCAAAGACTGGGACACCAGCGACAAGTCAACAATGATGGTCCAGATTAGCGCCCTACCCATCAACTATGATCTGATAACAGACGGCCAAAGCGAGCCGAAATACGAGAAGGGATTCTCCTACCCCGTCTTAGCGGCGGAGGCACAGATTCTCAACCGGGACATGATCGGGCACATGTACAACCAGCGAATACTGGCCAAGATGGGCTACAACGCGAAAGCAACGACGAGTGACGCCTACAAGGACCCGCGAATCGGAACCATCCAAATGTTCGAGTCCATGGAAGAGAAGATACCCATCTACGTTGACTTCGAAGCAATGGTCCGGTACCACTTCGGAATATTCGCCTTCACAGGAGCCGGCAAATCCAACCTACTAGCCAACATACTACGACGAATACTGATTCACGCCCCGGAGGTTAAGGTCGTAGTCTTTGACATATCCAGCGAATACCCCTTCCTACTAATGGACCTGTTCGCGGACGAGAAACTGTCCTCAAAGATAATCCTGGAAAACCCGGTCTCGAACGCGGAACAGTTCTACGTCAGCGTGGTCAAGCCCCGCGAATACGAAGACGACGAACGAGTGAGGAAAGTATTCGCTCGTATCTTCTCCCAGAAGAAGATCAGCTACTATCTCAAGCCCGAGTCCAAGATTCCCACCTACGGAGACATTCTCGACGAGATCAGCAAGTTGAGGGGCGACAATCTGGAGAAACCACACTACGTAAACGCCCTCGACCGCATACGCCAGTTCGTTGTGGACTACAAGTCCGAACACGACTTGACAGATTCTAGACCTATCATAGAGGAGTTCATCATACAGCTCGACGAGAAGGCGCGGGCCGCAGTTGCGGAGTTCAGCATTTCGGACAGGAGCGGGGTCTATTCTTGGGCTACGAGCCGCCTTGCACTCTTGGACAATCTGAAGCGGGGCGAGAAGGAGAAGAAGAGCACCGGCGGTCTTGACATCGAGGGGATCCGCGAGCTCGTGGAGAAAGAGGCACGGCTCACATGCATCTCCATATCCGACCCCATCGCCATCAAAGAGCTCGTAATCCACCTGACCCGGGAGTTCCTACAGCGGCGCAAACGGTCCTTCAAGGTCAAACCCTATGTTCTCTTCGTCTTCGACGAAGCCCAGGAATTCGTCCCAGACCTTTCAGGGTCTTCGGGAATCGACAAGGACTGTTCCAAGGTCGTCGAGACCCTTCTACGACAGGGGCGCAAGTACGGGCTTGGAGGATGCTTGGCCACCCAGCGAATAGCCTACCTGAACACCAACGCCCTCCAGCAGCTTCACACATACTTTGTCGGGACCCTCCCGAGACCCTACGACCGCACCGTCGTGAGCGACACGTTCACCATCGACAAGCAAATACTCGAGAAGACCCTCGAATTCGCCCCGGGCGAATGGCTACTGTCGAGTTTCATCGCCACCGGAATGGAAAACGTCCCCATCTTCATCAAAGCAGACAATGCGGAAGGGGAGGTGGAGAAAACCCTAAACAAGCTAGCTTAGCGACTTCGCTCCCTGTCTAAGAGAGGAATTAGCTAGGCACCGACAATGCTAAACCAGCAAACCCGGGCCAGTCGACCCGCAGAGAGCTGATCCGACACATTGGCAACCATCATAGACACTTTCATCGACTCCATCCTAGGGCTGGCAAAAGGAGATCCCCTGCTGGGAGTCTTCCTAGCCAGCCTTGCCGGAAACATGGTCCCCTTCTTCCCAGTCCCCTACCTCTTCGTCGTCGTATTTGTCGCAACAACCTCCGGAGGCCTGAGCCTCATACAAGTAGCCACAATAGGAGCCCTGGGGGCGGCCATTGGCAAGTTTGTCATCTACAGTGTCGGCTATGGCGCAGGCACGGCTCTCTCGGGAAGCCGGGCAAGGTTCGACTCCTTCCGCAAGCTACTAGGCGGCAGTGCGTTTCTCGCGGCATTCATCTTCGCCGCCTCTCCCTTTCCGGACGACATAATCTTCATCCCGCTAGGCATCATGAGGTACAGCCCCACCAAGACCTTCATCTCCCTCTTCTCAGGAAAGTTCGTCCTCACCCTTCTAGTCGCCTACCTGGCAAGGTCCTCCAGCACGTTCCTGGATATTCTGCTAGGTGGAAGCCCCATCGCCACGGCCGTATCGGTCGGAGTTGTCGTGGTAATCGCCATCGTCATGATGCGGGTTGACTGGGAAAAGGTCCTGGCCAGGCGCCACGACGGAATCATTCGAAGAACCTTCAGACGCATAAAGAACACGTTCCGGAAGCCCAAAGCTCCTACAACGGGCTCAGCAGACTCAGGGACAACACCAGATGTCCCTCCCGCTCCGACCTGACACGCAAAGACTCGAGTTTCGACCAAAGAATGGTTTCCAAAGAACAAAATAGTGGGGATGATTCCTCCCGCCCGCTGTGTTAGGGAGGCCAATAGATGCGTCGAAGCCTTCTCACCCGGACTTCGGCCATCTTCGCCCTGGCCATCGCAGCCATGGCCGTGGTCGTCACCTATGACGTTGAGACCATTCCTCCAACTGCGTTAGCAGTTGTAGCATTGGTGACCTTTGCCGCAGTAGTTTCAGCTGCCATGCTCATCGCCTGGGCTGGAGAAGCATCCCAATTCTCTGTCAGCCAGGGACTGGCGCTTGCTGTGGTCGCTCTCGTACAGACCCTGCCTGAGTTCTTTGTTGAAGGTGGAATTGCCTGGTTGGCCGGCAAAGACCCTGATAGGTACCTGGACTTGGTTATCGCCAATTTCACCGGGGCAAACAGGCTACTCTCCGGGCTGGGATGGCCCCTGATACTATTCATAGTTGAGCTGCAGCGTCGCCGGACTGGCCAAAAGGGAAACGGTATCGCCCTACGCGGCGAGCACAGCATTGAAGTCGTCTTCATGCTGGGCGCCTCCTTCTACTACATACTCATCATAATCAAAGGAACCCTAACAGTTCTGGACAGCATCGTCATGTCGGGAGTTTTCCTCGTCTACCTGTACCTACTAAGTAAGCTTCCTTCCGAAGATGAAGACCCCAACGATGTACTAGAGGGCGTCCCACTCGGCCTCGTAGGAATCCGCAATGCCCGCGCCAAGGCCGCAACGATACTAGGACTCTTCCTCTTCTCGGGCCTTGTCTTCGTCACAATCGTGGAGCCCTTTGTCAAGTCCATGGAACGCATCGCCACAATACTGTTCGGCTCGCTAGCAGTCTTCTTCTTCATACAGTGGGTAGCGCCCTTCCTCTCGGAATTTCCCGAGAAGGTCACCGCGTTTCACTGGGCGCGAACCATCAAACTTGCGCCCATGGCTCTCCTCAACTTCGTCTCATCCTCCGTCAACGAGCTCACAATCCTTGTAGCGATTATCCCGCTCGTCTTCTCCATAAGCAGCGGTCTAATCCAGCCGGTGCCCATCGCAGCCCACAGTGGGGAGATTCTGCTAACCATGGCACAGTCTCTCTACGCCAGTGCCTCGCTCCTGGGCCTCCGCTACGGGCTTAGAAACGCCTCCATACTCTTCAGCCTCTGGCTAGTATCCCTCCTCATTCCAGTATTCACCTACAACGACCCGGTTCTCCTGTCGCTCGGTCGGGAAACGGTTTCAGTCATCTTCTTGGTTCTAGCTGGGGTCGAGGTGTTCCTTCATAGGGGAAACATCACGGTGTTTCGAGAGTTCAAACAAACAATCAGACAGTACGTCTTGAAAAAGGAAGTTTCCCAGGCCCCGGCGCAAGCTATTTAACACAGCCAAACATTTTTAGCCTAGCCTAAAATCCAGGCCAAATCTAGCCCTTACAGGTTCGGGAGAATGGTAGGCCAAAGCTTGTCAGAAGGTAGCAAGAGGACAGGGAACATCAGAGTCATCGCCGGGCTCCTCCTGCCCATAGTACTGCTCGGAATTGTCATCGCGGCGAGCGGCTCACTAGGGCTGACCAGCCTCACAGGCCAATTCCCCACTGAGGAAGTCAGCATCGAACGCATGACCTTCCAGCAAAACGCGATCGTCTTGGACGTCAGAAACGTCGGGCCCATAGACTCCACTGTCACGACGGTCTTCGTCAATGATGCAATCTGGGACTTCCAAGCGAACCCAGGCCCACAGCTGGCCCGGTTCGCCACAGCAAGAATCACCATACCCTACCAGTGGGTTGAAGGAGAACCCTATACAGTCATGATCAATACAGGACCCTCAAACCTAAAGTTCACAAAAACCCTTGACATCGCAACCCTCACACCCCAACCCAATCTAGCCAGCGTCCTTGACCTGGCAATGATCGGAGTCATCGTTGGAGTAATACCCGTCTTCCTAGGCCTCCTCTGGTTTCCTTTCCTCCGACGCATCGGAAGCCAATGGATGAACTACTTGCTGGGCATCACTGTCGGTCTTCTCGTCTTCCTTGGGGTAGATTCGATCGCCGAGGCGGTCGAAACAGCTGGGGAACTTCCCGGGGCCTTCGGCGGCTTCGGGCTTATCGCAACAGGCCTAGCGGGCACCTTCCTAGGTCTCGCTATCGTCAGCGACCGCGCAATCGGTATGAAGAAGGAGAAGGACAGAACCCGGCTGTTCACGATAGCCTACCTTGTCTCCCTGGGCATAGGCCTCCACAATCTAGGAGAAGGCCTAGCCATTGGCGGAGCTTTTGCCTTGGGCGCGGTAGCCCTCGGGTCCCGGCTCATTCTCGGGTTCACCATACACAACACCACAGAGGGCTTGGCCATCGTATCCCCGATCATCAGACAGCCCGCGACCATAGCCCAGTTGGGGGCCATGGGGCTCATCGCAGGAGTCCCGACCATCTTCGGAGCTTGGATTGGGGGCTTCGTCCAACTAGACATCATGGCTGTTCTATTCCTCTCAATAGGTGCAGGAGCCATTCTGGAGGTTGTCTATGAGATATTCCGGCAAGTCCGATCCGGGATGACCAGCCTCCACGGGTATAGTGGAATAATCACGGGTCTAATCGTCATGTACGCAACAGCACTACTGGTGGTAGCTTAGAGATGATTGAGAGAGAGAAAATCAAGAAGAGACAAAGCGGAATAAGCCGGAGAGGCTTTCTCAAATATGCCTCAGCTTCGGCCGGAATAGTAGCCGCAACACTCGCCCTCAGCAAGTCAGTATCATCAACCCTACCCTCAACCGCACCCTCCGTCAGGGAGCAGTTTCTACATGGCCACCCTCACGGCGTCTCAGCACCATCCCAAGTAGAAGGGGGAATGACACCCATGCAGTTCCTAGAAGACTACTACAAACCTCCAAAAGACCTTGTGACTGGGGAGAGGGTCTTCGAACTAACAGCCGCACCCCAGGCGGTCACCGTTGCTAACGGGGTACAGTTTCCGGCTTGGGTCGTCACCGCCCCACCGCCTAGAGGCCCTACTGTTCCTGGTCCAACCTTGAGAGTCGACGAAGGAGACAACGTACGCATCAGATTCCACAACGGTGACGAGCATCCCCACACCATACACCTTCACGGCATCCATCCCGCTGACGCGGACGGGGTCTTTGAGATTGTCAACGTCGGCCAGGACTACGAGTACGCATTCAAAGCAGAACCCTTTGGTCTCTTCCCATACCACTGCCACGTCATGCCTGTCAAGAAGCACATTGCAAAGGGCTTGTACGGAGCCCTCATCGTGGATCCTGTATCACCACCGGCTGGAGCCGTGGGCATCCGTCCACCTGCAGACAGGGAGTTCGTCATGGTGATGAACGGGTTTGACGCGGACTTTGACGACGAGAACGAGTTTTACACGGTCAACGGGATCGCCAACTACTACTTGGACTATCCCATACGGATAGGGGTCGGAGAGCTCGTCCGAATCTACCTGGTCAACATGACAGAGTTCGACGCTGTCAACTCGTTCCACCTCCACGGCAACATGTTCCGCCTCTACAGAACTGGGACGAGGTTTGATGCTGATCCAAGCAAGGCGTGGACCCAGATAACTGGAACAACCCTAGATGAGCGGGTGAGGAAATGGCTGTATGTGGATGATTTTGCTGAGGTGACTGACACCGTGTTTCTTGGCCAGGGATAACGGGCTATACTCGAATTCGTACCAAAACACCCCG
>CAYIBO010000033.1:0-12693 GCA_964361545.1 uncultured Candidatus Bathyarchaeia archaeon | reverse complement strand
TTCGTCAAGACCGTGGTCGGGATCTGGCCCGGGACGCCGAAAAGGGTCTTGGAAGCCTTGGACCCTGACCTGATTGTTCTGATTGAGGCTGGCCCTGAGGAAGTCGTCAAGAGGCGAACCGCGGACACTACGCGCGAGAGGGAGAGGAATACCTTGGAAGATGCGAAAGCCGACTTGGAATGGTCCCGCTACATGGCGAGTGTGAACGCTGTCCTTGGAGGGGTCCCAATTCAAATAGTACAAAACCGAGAAGGCTACCATCGCCAAGCTGCAGAAGACTTGTTGAGAATAATAGAGAGCCTGAGTTAGAGATGGGTTTCATAGAAGACATAATCGGCATCTTCGTCAACCCCATCAAAGGTTACACGATACCTGAGTCAACCCTCATCGTAATAGGAGCCGCGGTCCTACTCTCGCTGATGACAACGGGTGCCAACAGGTTCCTGGTAGATTACAAGAAGGTTGCCAAAAACCGACGGGAGTTTATGGCCTGGCAGCAGGCCGTGAAAAAGGCGAGGAAGGAGGGTGACGAGAAGCAGCTGGACAAGCTGATGAAGCGCCAGGCGGCTGTGATGAAAATGAGTTCTAGGGCGACGCTGGAACAGATGAAGACAACAGCCATCACCTTCATCCCGTTACTCCTAGTGTACAATGTTCTGATTACTGCGTTTCCGACTGGCGTAGCGGTAGCCTTTTCGCCAATCATGTTCCCCTATGCAGGCACAACAAGCACCGGAGCGGCCAGCTTCCTATCTGTTGTCTACTGGTACTTCCTCGCCTCATTCGCCATAAGCATACCACTATCAAGACTGTTCGGCGTCCAAACATTCTCCTTAACACCCACAAGTGAGACCAAATGACAAAACCAGGGCATCGGACACGGAGCAGACGCCGAGTACAAGTCAGGCTTCCATCTGGCCAGAGAACCCAGCACTTTCAACCCCGCCCACACAGGACCCCCTCATGCTCAAGGTGCGGTGCTGAACTACACGGAGTGACTCCCGGCAAATCCGTTGCAGGAAGTCTCCGCTCCCCCACACGGCCCTACAGCGGGGTCCTCTGCCATAGCTGTCTGGGTTCTGAGATACGCCAGCTGGCCCGTTCCGGTCCAGCCAAATGATCATAACCGTAAGCGGACCCCACGGAACAGGCAAGTCGACCTACGCGGCGCACCTGGCAGGAGAATTAGGACTGCGGCACATCTCTGCAGGCCTACTCTTCAGAAAACTAGCCAAGGAAAGGCAGATGTCACTGGCGGAGTTCGGACAACTGGCCCTCAAGGACCCTTCCATTGACAGGTTGGTGGACAAGGAGACCATGGAGGAGGCAGAGAAGGGAGACGTGGTAGTGGACGGTCTCCTAGCGGGTTGGGTTCTAAAGGAGGTCGCCGACCTGCGCATCTATCTCACTGCACCAGATAACGTGCGACTGGAAAGGATCGCGAAACGAGACAACATCACGGCTGAAGAGGCGAGGAAGCACACCCTTCACAGGGAGAGCGTTCAGAGCGAGAGATACAGGAAACACTACGGTTTCAAAGTAGAAGACAGGTCCATCTACCACCTAGTCGTTGACACAAGCCTCGTTCCTGAGGAGGACACGGCCAAGATCCTATTGACAGCGGCCCTGGCGGTGAAGGCGAGAAAAGCGGAAAGGGATTCGAAGAAACCTTAAATCGGGAATTCTCCGCGCAACTAATCTTCCCCGAGGCAAATGGTTGTGCCCAGCATCGAAGTCGGACGCGTATGCGTCAAACTCAACGGCCGCGAGGCAGGCCGAAAATGTGTCATAGTTGACGTGATCGACAAGAACTTCGTGCTTGTCACGGGTCCCAAGAAGATAACAGGCGTCAAACGGCGCAGGACCAACGTGAAGCATCTTGAACCAACCACGGAAAGCATTGACATAAAGAAGGGCGCGTCCGACGACGAGGTTGCGAAGATCATAGAGAAGGCTAAGAAGACGGCCTTCCTCAAGGAAATCGTGGCACCGCAACAGATCGCCATACCGGCAGCCTAGAGTACCGCTTCCTTCATTCTGACTACGGATTTCTTCCTAGGTCTTGCCCTAGACACTTTAAGTGTGGCAAAGAGGCCCGTCCCCACTGGCGAGTCAGTTGTCTCAGAGAACTCCTTGGGAGCGAGTGAGTAAGGAGATTGTGAAGATCGAGGAGGAGACAGACCCCTCGTATGGCTGTCCTCCTGATAAGCGGCCTCTGGACCAGCACGTCAGGTTTGGCCTGATTAACCTCGACAAGCCTTCGGGCCCATCGAGCCACGAGGTTGTAGCTTGGGTGAAGCGGATTCTGGGCTTGAAGCACGCAGGCCATGGTGGAACTCTAGAGACCCGGAAACAGGTCGGAGCAATCCCATGGTCACAGGCGTTCTTCCCCTCGCCCTAGAAGACGCCACCAAGACGATTCAGGTGTTCCTGCTCACAGGGAAAGAGTACGTTTGTCTGATGGCTCTTCACGGTGATGTGCCAGAGAAGAGTCTGTCGACAGTGCTCGAGGAGTTTGTTGGAGACATCTACCAGAGACCTCCAGTCAGGGCGGCGGTCAAACGCGAGGTTCGAAGACGTAGAATATACTCAATCAGAGATGTGGAGGTTGACGGGAGACAGGTTCTCTTCCGGGTCAGTTGCCAGGCGGGCACGTACATTCGCAAACTGGTCTATGACATGGGGGAGGTCTTGGAGGTTGGGGCTCACATGCGAGAGCTGCGCAGGGTCCGGGCTGGCGCCTTCACCGAGGAGACTATTCTTTCGCTCTACGACGTTCTCAGACTGTCACAAGCTCAGCCAAGTGAGAGAGAGGAGCTTACAAGGCGTATCATCAGGCCCATGGAGGAGGCCTTCGAGCATATCCCAAGGGTCTACATGAGAGACTCAGCTGTGAGCGCTATCTGTCACGGGGCCGACTTGGCTGTTCCTGGCGTTGTTCGTCTGAATGAGGGGATTAGACCCAAAACGCTCGTCGCCCTGTTTACGTTGAAAGGAGAGCTGGTCGCTCTAGCCAAAGCTCTCATGAGCACAGAGCAAGTCGTGAAGGAAGAGAAAGGGCTGGCGGCGAAGACTGTCAGGGTGATAATGCCGGCGGACACATATCCTAGGATGTGGAAGACTAAGACGGGGCGCGTCACGGTTCAAGCGCCTAGCTGACGAGTAGTTTGAGCGAGAACCAGGTTTCCCTCATGTGCAATTGTGGAGAAGAGATTGTTGTGACGGTGGACCCGGATGCGGAGAACGAGGTCACGTGTCAGAAATGCGGCCAGCAATACAGGTTCTATGGCCGAAGCGTGTTACGCTGGTAGTTGCCTACCGTATACCATAGGATGAAGATTGCAATAGTCGTGGCCCATAACGGGATGGCGAGGGCTGCCCAGATTTTCTTGTCCCAAGTGTAGACTTTCTGCCCGTCAAGAATGAATATGGGAAGCATGTTGAAAGCACCTAACCATATGTTGAGGGCGATTCCTTCTTGCAGGAACCTGAATTGACGGGCTGGGGGACCTATGATGATATCCTGGACTCCTGCCATACTTATGCCCAGCAGGGCTATCCCAAAGATGGAGGCGACGAGCACGTTTACCAAGGGTCCAACGATTGAAATGATTCCGTTCGTTTTGCGGTTTATTCCTTCTCCGAAGAAACCTGCTCTTGACGCGATGTAGACCGCGCCTGGAGCGGCAAACACAAATTGCCCTTGGGAGACTGCTGCAAACAAAAGCGCCATTACTGCCCCGTATACCCACAGCTTGAACTCGGCCCAGCAGCCGTATCTTTCTGCTGTAAACTTGTGAGCCAACTCGTGCCCGAGAAATCCAGTTCCGACGACTAACACTGTGAGTAGGAAGATTTCTAGGAACTGAATTGGGGTCACGAACGCGAAGAACCGAAACGAAAAGCTGACCCCGAGGACGAGCAGGGCAGCCAGCAGAGCTGTGAGTTCGCGTCCCGAGATTGCGGAAAATCGTGGGTGCGCTAGGAGCCGGAGCGCGCTTGTGCCCTGTCTTTCAGAACGAATGATGGGTTTTGGGGCGCGGGCCTGTTCGATGTTCGGACATTCATGGTTCTCGGGGAGGCGGTGGTAGACGCAGTGGACGCCGCCGCAGTACCTGCAGACGTACGGGATGAACTCTTCCGCGTCGCAGACTGCACAACGCTCCATAAGCAGGTCCCTCTTCACGGGAAGGCTTGCTGACTTAAAATCGTGCCTCTATGGGCTATGCTCGTAGTAACGGGTTCTCGCGGTCGCGGGTTACGCCAGGCTTAGAATCGCAATCTTCGCGTTTTCTCTCACGGGTGGCGTCCCCCGGGTACGGACACTTGCCATTCACCCTCTCGGGTTGATCGGCTGGTCCGCACCCTTCGCCACTCTGAACCTAGTTCTTCTCGGATGGAAGAGATTGGATAGCTAGCGTCAGTGCCCATCGAGTATTTGCTGAGGGTTTCGTTGTTCCTCGCCGCTCTGGATTGTCCCAAAGGGGAAAATAGTGCTAGTGGGACGAGCCATGTTGTGCGCCGGGATTCCGGAGCCTGGTACCGGGCAGTCCATGCGAGAGCGTGGGCCTAGGCCTGGAATCGCTGGGGGCGATGGTTAGCCTGTGCCCCTTTGGGGCTCGTGGGTTCAAATCCCACTCCCGGCGCCAGCTAATCGTATTTCGATAGAGTGAAAGTGCTGGGTTGTTTGAGGGAGACTCGGGTCTTGTCTCTCGAGACTCTGTTGACTTACCCCCTTTTGTCACGGGGTGTTTCTGTCTGGCGGGTTTTGTGGTTCAGGGCGTGGATTGGGCTTGGAAGGGGTCGGGGAGACCCTTGATAATCAGTGGATTCTCTGCGTGAAGGGTGTGCAGTTGAAATCGCTGGGCTTGGATTTTGGAGACCGTTGGGGTCGGGCTTGTTCAGCCAAGATCGTGTGGAAATGCGTGAGTTCCGCAGGGCCATGGTCCGGCTCCTTTGAGGATTTGAAGGCGTTTCTGCCTGGTCTTAGGTGAATGAATGTAATCTGTTCTTTCAAAGCTTTCGCTGGGGCGGGATTGGATATGGGAAAGAAGGTTGAGGTCTAGTGTCTCAGAGTTGGCCGGGCTCTCGCCACTATCTCTCTCGCGTCTATAACTTCCCGCGGATACTCCTTTCCACGACCCGAGAGTTTCTTGTCTGCTCTGCGGGCTTCGAGGCTGGAGACTACGTAGTTCATGGCCTTGTGTATGTCGAATTGTTTGCAGCTGAAGATGTCGACGAACGCGTGTCCCCTGTCTGGGAAGGTGTGTATGCAGATGTGGCTCTCGGCGATGATGACGAAGCCGCTGATGCCCCACTCGGATGGGTTGTGGTGGGGACGGTAGATGAAAGTGTAGGGTGCGGTGATCTTGGTCATGGAGATGACGTCCGGCAACTCGTCTAGGAGGTTGTAGATGTAAGAAAGGTCGGAGAGCTTTCGAGGATTGCACTCCGACAAATCAAGCGTCAGGTGTGGTCCGAACATTTCTTGACTGTTTTCTCTGTCCGAATTTTTTCGGATGTGTAACAAACTTCCCCGCGCCGTATTTAAGAATTGTTTACGACGCAACCAGAGTCAGCGGTAAGATTTTCCGGAGAGAAAAACTTCACTTGCAACCGAAAAAGTTCGTGCACTGATAATTTTCACCGGCGAAAATTTTCAAAACTATGTTCCGCGAAAATTTCCAGAGTAGATTTCCACCGGAACCGAAAAATTTCTCGGCCAAACCTCGAACCCGGGGGTAGGAAGCCCGTCGAATTAGGCTCAACGTAGAAACATTAAATTACGCCACAGTGAATCCCTCACCTCGTCACCGTGAGCCAGATGTCCAGAGAGTTCAGGCACATCGTCCGATTCATCGGCACCGACCTGGACGGCAGTAAGAAAGCCGTCTACAGCATCAGTAAGATACGAGGAGTGGGGCCCAACTTCGCTCACGCAGTAGTGAAAGCTGCGAGGGTCAACCCGGAAGCCCGAATAGGAACGCTCTCTGAGGCTGAGATGGCGCGAATAGAGGATGCCATACGGGACCCGGCAAAGCACGGCATACCCGGTCGACTCTTCAACCGTCGCAAAGACCTGGAAACGGGAAGAGACACCCACCTAGTGGGTCCTGATCTGGTTCTCAGAATCAAAGCAGATATCGACCACATGAAGGACATTCGAACCTGGAAAGGGGTCCGTCACTCCCTCGGCCTCAAGGTCAGAGGCCAGCGGACCCGTACCACGGGCCGAAGCGGAAAGGCAGTGGGTGTGAAGAAGAAGGTTCTTCTGGAAGCCGCAAGGGCTGCTGGACGGCAGAAAGAAGAGAAAAAGTAGCCTGAAGGAATAAAGCCCTGGGAGACCCTAGAAAGCCGAGAAAGACCTACGAAACCCCTCGCCACCCATGGCGAAAAGAACAGCTAGAGGAAGAGCTACGTCTCCTAGGCGAATACGGACTACGGAACAAGCACGAACTACGACGCCACGAAACAATGCTCTCGAAGATACGTGGAATAGCAAGGGCTCTCCTGGGGGCGACTGAGGAACAACGGGCCCAGCTTGAACGTCAATACATGAAACGTCTCACCAGGCTCGGAATACTCCCAGAATCCGCGAACCTCGACAACATTCTCGACCTGACAGTCAAAGATCTAATGGAGAGACGACTTCAGACAGTCGTCTACAGACAGGGACACGCTAGGACAATCCACCAAGCGCGTCAGTTCGTCATCCATGGGCACGTCAGCGTCGCAGGGGATATCGTGTCAGTGCCAGGCTACATAGTCAGACGGGAAGAGGAATCCGGCATCGCGTTTCACCAGCGCAGCCCACTCAACAATCCGCAACATCCGGTGAGAGCCGTTGCAGGCGCGAAGAGAGCCGCCGCTCGCTTGATCGAGGAGGCTCCCCCTACAGTGGCACGCCCTGCACTGCCCGAGGTCCCGCCGGAAATCAAAGAGATAGTCCAGGCGGAACAGCCGCTGGAACTTGCAGAGCCGGAAGAACTGCCTGCAGAGACCGAGGCCGAACAGAAGAAACCGTAGCAATCCACTTAAACAGTTTGCAGACAAGTCATTTCTTGGTAGCCGTTGCCCTTCCCAGTAGCATACCTTCTCATCGCCGGAGGAGTTTGCGCTTGCGCTCCCCTCTTCAAACGGGTCTCCAATCCCCTCGGTCGTCTATTGTCCATCATCGGGTTCTTTGTCGGAATCGCGGTCATCATAGTGGCGGCTGACACTGCACTTGGGCTGGACTTCTTCTCCAGCAGGTTCACATCTCCTTCGATCGCAGCCCTGGAATCAGTCAGTCCCTACTTGGTGTATTATCTGCCGCTAATGATCGTGTTGGGTCTGCTCCTGTTCTCGCGTCCGTTACGGAATATCCGCTGGGCCTCACTCATATCCCTGGCAGTTGGACTCCTCATTGCGTACTATCTGGGGATCATTTTTTCCGGGATGACCTCAACTATCCTGGCAGTGGTCTTTCTAATCGCGACACTTGCAATCTACACGCTACTGAGGTTTGTGGAGGACATTTTCGGATTCGTCGGAACAGTGCTGGCCTTTCCGCCCATCGCAGTCGGAGTTGGATTGGTGGCTGTCTATTTTGGAATCATCATAGCCATATCCATCCCCTAGGTTCCTAGGGGGACAGACGGGACCATCGAGCGGACCACAACCAGAAGAAGACCAGTACCGCGACGAAGACAAGGAACACAGTGACTCCCAGGATTCCGCTGCCGGACCCGAACCCGCAACCCACGATGAGGGGCAAGGGCCAGAAGAAACAACCCCCAGAGCCACCCCCGGTCGACGAACCCAAGAACACCAGAGCGACCCCGAGTAAGATTACGGCCACCGCGACCAAGAGGAGAGATACGGGACCGATCCGAGGGGGTCCTGCCGGTTCGTAGTCTATTGGAGCGGTTTCCTGGTTGCACTTCCTGCAGAACCAACCAATACGGCAGACGGGGCAAACTGATGATCCGCAGTTCTGGCAAAGGTACATGGCTGTGCGTTGGCCGCAGATTTCACAGGTCTTCACGGGCAAGGGTCAGGTCAGCTCACAGGAAGGACCGTAGAAGGAATAACCCGATAAGGACCACGACCAATACTATTGCGAGAACAAGTAAAGCCCTCACAGCCTGGCGGTCGCTTCCAAAGACGATGGGAAAGGGTCCGATGATGATTACCGCTCCCCCTCGCATTTTTGCTCTTCCGTCGCGGACAGCGGGAACGATTAGCGCTAGAAAGGCGAGAACAAAGCCCGCTAGAATGAGTAATGTTCCGACTAGGACTATGAACTGGTCAGGCAACACGGTCCTCCCACCGTAACCTTCACCAAATCTAGTGTCTATTCGTCGTCATCTTTAAATAAAGTCCGGCCGGTTCGGCGAGGCTACCTTCGCCTCGGAAGTATGAAAGCTACATGGACATCAAGCTCCTCAGCAAAGAACTAGAGACCCTACGCTTCGTACTTTCCGACGTGTCACCCGGCTTCGCCAACGCCCTCCGAAGAATAATGATCTCGGAGGTCCCAGTCATGGCGATAGACGATGTTATGATTCTCGAGAATAATTCTGTCATGTATGATGAGATCCTCGCCCACCGGCTTGGGCTCATCCCTGTTACGACCGACCAGTCCTACAACCTTCCCGAGGATTGCACCTGTAAGAGTGAGCTGGGATGCGAGAGGTGCAGAGCCTCGTTCTCCATGGAAGTTGAAGCTTCTGACCCGGTTGAAGTGGTCTACTCCTCCCACCTCCGACCGGAGAACCCTGACGTCCGTCCAGTTGCTGACAAGATTCCGATAGTCAAACTGGTGCAGGGCCAGAAGGTCAAGCTGGAAGCCTACGCCCGACTTGGAAGGGGGAGGATTCACGCGAAATGGCAGCCTGTCTCCGCCTGCACCTACAGCTATGATCCGAAAACACGAGCGTTTACATTTCTAGTAGAGTCCACCGGGACCCTACCGCCCGAGAAGATCGTTCTGGAAGCAGCTCGCATGATCAGCGCCAAGACGCTAGGCTTTGAAGAAGGCCTCGGAGGAATAAGCGAGAGTTGAGAAAGCAAGTTGCCGTTTCTCCCGAGCCGGAGGAGATTGTGGATGCAACAAACCTCATCCTGGGACGTATGGCTACCTATGTAGCAAAGCAAGCCCTGAACGGAAAACGAGTGATAGTTGTCAACGCGGAGAAGGCAGTGATATCCGGAACAAAGGAACGCGTAGTGGCCCGCGCCAAGACGAAACTGCAGACGAGGACACTTGCCAGCCAAGAGAAGGCTCCCACCCACCCACGAAGACCAGACACCTATGTGAGACGTGTCATACGCGGAATGCTTCCCTGGAAGAAATCCAGGGGAAAGCAAGCCTTTCACAGGGTCCGGGTCTACATGGGAATTCCACCCGACTACTTGGGAAAGCTCTTCTCCAGACCTAGCTATGCAGATGCATCAAGGCTCAGGGTTCCATACATTAGCGTCGCGCAACTCGCCGAGCAAATAGGAGGCGTACCAGCATAAGCGAGAAGAAAAAGCCATTACTGGAAACTGGCAAGCGAAAGACCGCGATTGCGAAGGCAATAGTGAAACCCGGCAAAGGACGCGTCTGGATCAACGATTACACCCTCGACACGATGACTCCGGAGATTGCAAGGTTGAAGATCCAGGAGCCTCTCATCATTGCAGGCGACAGAGCAAGAGGAGTGGACATCAAGGTCACTGTCACCGGCGGCGGGGTCATGGGCCAAGCGGAAGCTGCTCGCATAGCCATGGCCCGGGCACTAGCCGGATGGACCAAGAGCAGCGAATTACGGAAACAGTTCATTGCCTTCGACAGAGTAATGCTCGCTGGTGACCAGCGTATGTCGGAGCCCAAGAAGTTCGGGGGGCCAAGTGCCAGAACAAGAAAACAAAAGTCATACAGGTAAGTTTGCGATGATCATTCCAGTTAGATGTTTTACCTGCGGGAAACTCATCGGCGACAAATGGGAAACTTTCAACCAAAGGGTCCGGGCAGGAGACCGTCCCGCGAAAGTTCTTGACGAGCTCGGACTGCGAAGATACTGCTGTCGGAGGATGATGATAACGCATGTCGAGATCATAGACGAATTCCTCAAGTTCCCACAAGTGTCGGCCAAGAAACGAGCCGAGATCATCTAGGAGAGAATGGAGAGCATGGAGAGTCAGGACATAGAAGAGAGAGAAGCAATACCACGGGCCGAAAACCTTCTATTGTCATTGGAGGAGTTGTTGGCCGCGGGCCTCCATATCGGAACAAGAATCAAGACCGTGGATATGGAGAAGTACATATTCAGAGTAAGACCAGACGGGCTATTCATCCTCAACATCGGAGACACCAACGAAAAAATCCGAATAGCCGCGAAGTTCATGGCCAGGTTCGACCCGTCCCGGGTTCTGGCCGTCTCTTCACGACTCTACGGAAAAACCCCCGTGGAGAAGTACACCGAACTGACCAAGACCGTACCGATAGTGGGACGGTTCATGCCGGGACTAATCTCCAATCCCCTCCAGCCCCATCACGCAGAACCACAAGTCGTTCTAGTAACTGATCCTCGAGCCGACTTGCAAGCCATCAAAGAAGCCACATCCGTCGGTGTCCCCGTCATCGCCCTTTGCGACACTGACAACGTCTTCTCAGGAGTCGACCTCGTCATCCCGGTCAACAACAAGGGCAGGAGAGCGCTGGCGGTGGTCTACTGGCTCCTCGCCCGTCAGGTGCTAAGGGAGAGAGGAGAGCTCTCGCAAGACGGAACCATCCCGTACACGATTGATGATTTTGAGACGAAGCTCGCCGCCATGCCCATGGGACGAGCTTCCGGTGGAGAAGCGTGAAAAGCTCTAATGCCCTTCTGCCTCCTCTTCTAACTTTCCTGCTCTATAGTAATTTACAGCTGCAGGTATTACCTTCCTTCCAGCAATTACTCCTATAGCAGTTGCCTGAATCAACGGCACATCAAACGAGTACTTAACTAATGTATTGAAAGGTTCTGAAATTAGTTCATAGGGATTAGGATTACCGTAAGGTCCTTCTCTAACAAATCCATAACATTGATCTCCAAAGCATCTCACACCATCATAAACAAATTTTGCTCCAGCTGACAGAGCTAACCCTGCGCCAAGAGCAATACTCTTCCCATTTCTTCTTACAGAATCTAATACTCTTCCCATCTTGTCCCGGTTTAGATTGAACAGTTGAGAATTTATGCTCATCGAATTTTGCTCTAAGCGGAACCTCCTTGCACCTCTGAATCGATCAAGAGTCGTGCAACTCCACCACCACAAGCATGATCCGGCAACCTCAACCTGTCCGGGATCACGTAACAGGAAAAAATGACCACGGCGAGGACACTGAACCTCTATAACCGGAAAGTTTGGACATAGAGGGACTTGGGGACCCTTGAGAGCTGTCTCAATCTCCGTCAGATTTCTGGCGAACCACTGTCTATCCAACCGTCACAAGAGTGAATTCGGACTCACACTTTCCAATGACCTCTCAGAAAGTGAGCTAACGTGAAGACACGGCCCCCCGCACAGTCCGGAGCCTTCTACGCGGACAGTGAAGGAGCCCTCCGAACCCAGATACACAGATGCTTCCTCGACCCTCCCGGACCAGGACGCGTTCCATCAGTCCCCGCTGAGAGAGACCAGAAACTCATCGGGCTCATCGTCCCCCACGCAGGCTACATGTACTCCGGTCCCGTAGCCGCCCACAGCTACTACCAGCTCGCGTCCTCCGGACCCCGAAACCCCATCGTCATCCTCGGCCCAAACCACACAGGGCTCGGCAGCGGAGTCTCAACCATGACCAGCGGGGAATGGGCCACCCCTCTAGGCGAGGTCAAAATCGACACAGACCTTGCCCAGAAGATAACGAAGAACTACGGCCTCATTGATGTGGAGGAGGAGGCTCACCGGTACGAGCACTCCATAGAAGTACAGCTTCCCTTCCTACAGTTCATCTATCCGCGACTATTCCGGTTTGTGCCGATTTGTATGATGCTCCAGGACCTGGAAACCAGTAAGGAGGTCGGAGAAGCTGTGGCAAGGGCCACCACCGAGAGCGACGCGGTCATAATCGCTTCCTCAGACTGGACGCACTACGAGCCGCATGAAAGGGCCGTGATGAAAGACAAGCAAGCTCTCCAAGCTGCACTGGAAATGGACCCGAAAAAGTTCCAAGCAACCATTGAAGAGAAGAGAGTCTCAGCCTGCGGGTACGGACCCGTCACGGCCCTGATACACGCTTCAAAGATACTCGGAGCCAAGAACGCCCAACTCCTATCCTACAAGACAAGCGGAGACGTTACAGGCGACAAGACCACCGTCGTTGGCTATGCAGCTATGACCTTCAAGAAGTGAGACCATGTCGAATAGAGTTCAGGCAGACAGAGTCGCGAAAGCCCTAGCTCCTGGGAAAATAATCCTCACGGGAGAACACTTCGTCGTCCTAGGCGCTCCAGCAGTCGCCATGGCAGTGGACCTCCACGCCCACGCCATCGTGGGACCAGCCCGTCCCGGCAAGATTGAAGTCGGAGCAAGCATCCCGCTTCACCTACTAGGGCACGAGGTCGAGAACGGAGGCAGACTGGACACCAAGCGACTGCTCGAGCCTTTGCGATTAGCGGCAAGAGAAACCCTGGACTACATAGGAGAGCGAAGGTCCGGTGTAACCTTGGATGTTTATTGCGA
>CAYIBO010000032.1:0-13005 GCA_964361545.1 uncultured Candidatus Bathyarchaeia archaeon | reverse complement strand
AGCTCAAAGAGAAACACGGCGGTGAAGTAACAGTTCTGGCCCTCGGACCCGAGAAGAGCAATCAGGTGATTCTGAAAGCCTTGGCCCTGGGAGCTGACAATGCCATACACCTCAAAAGCGACAATTTCCCTGACGACCCCAGTGCTATAGCGCATGCGATAGCTGACGAGCTGAAATCTGTGGGGTTCGATGTTCTGCTCTTCGGCAAGAAAGGTGTAGACGACGACAATCAGCAAGTAGGCCAGATGGTAGCCGAACTCCTAGGCATTCCCTGCGTGACGCAGATTGTAAAGTTGGAGGTTTCCAACGGGAAGGCTGTTGCCCACCGGGAAGTGGAAGGAGGATTACTAGTAGTGGAAACCACCCTGCCCGCAGTTTTCACCGCAGAGAAAGATCTTGCAGTCCCACGTTACGCGTCTCTGAGAGAACTGGTCGCCGCTCGGAAGAAGCCCATGCTTGTGAAGGAGCCCAAGTATCACGCTCCCGCTCTCGAAGCCGTTTTCGTCCAGTATCCTCCCCCAAGACCTCCTGGAAGGATTATCGGGAAAGGGGCGGAAGCCGTCCCTGTGCTCGTGAAGCTCCTGCATGAGGAGGCCAAGGTGATCTAGCCTGTCGGCCCCTGTCCTGGTATTTGCCGAGTCCTTCGGGTCCCAGTTCAGAAAAGCCGCCTTCGAAGCAGTAACAGAAGGCCGGAGACTCGCAGACATCACCGGAGCGGAAGAATGGGCGTTAGTAATCGGCCGGGGTTTGAAAGAAGAAGTGGGCGTCCTCGGGAAATACGGGGCCGACCGGATCCTGGTGGCTGATAATCCTGCTCTAGCGCTTTTCCATCCCGATTATTACCGCAGATTATGCTTGAAGCGGTGAAGAAGTGCTCACCTTCAATGATTCTGATGCCCGCGACCTCCACAGGCAAGGACCTAGCGCCCCGAATTGCTGTTCATCTGAACACTGGCGTAGCTAGCGAATGTACTCAGCTCGAGCTTCAGAACGGAGAATTGATTGCGACTCGACCCGCTTACGCTGGAAAAGTCCTCTTGAGGGTCAAGATCAAGGGGACCCCGAAAATCGCTACTCTGCGCCCTAACGCTTTCACGGCCAAAGAGAAATCTCCAGCTATCCGTCCTTCTGTGGAATCTCTCACGTTCGAAAAGCCCGACTCGAGAATGGTGGTAAAGGAATTCTCCGCTCACGGGTCCAAGAAGGTGGACCTTACGGAGGCTTCAATCATCATATCGGGGGGAAGGGGAATGGGAGGTCCCGAGAACTACAAGATACTCGAAGAACTGGCAGAAGCCATGGGTGGAGTTGTTGGAGCGTCCCGGGCATCGGTCGATGCTGGCTGGAGGCCCCATTCAGACCAGGTAGGGCAAACAGGAAGGACAGTATCCCCGACACTTTACATCGCCTGCGGCATATCAGGCGCAATCCAGCATCGGGTGGGCATGGTCAACTCGAAGGTGATAGTGGCGATTAATAGGGACCCCGAAGCGCCGATCTTCGGCTTTGCAGATTACGGAATTGTTGGGGATGTTTTCGAAATCGTTCCCACGCTCACTCGCGAGATGAAGAAGTTTTACGGGAAGACCTAGTCATCGCAAGCTACCCCCTTGAACGCACTGTAGTCTGACGGAGTGCTTGGATTCTACAGCTTCGATCTAAGGAACCTGGCTAGTTCCTGGCTAAGAGGGCTACGGGACACGTCTATCACACCCATCTCAACATTCCCAGACTTGACATTATTGCTGTACTCTGACATGGGTGCGAAGCTGATGGAAGCTATGTAGAGTTCTCCCCTGACATATTCCTCAGGCATTTCAGGTGGTGGAATTGGTTGGGAGACGAAGACAACGCCTTCAGCCCAGGTTAGCAGAATGGGCTGTCCCATTTTCATGATGAAAGCGAGAGCATTGACCAGCTGCTGAGGCGACTCGTACTTGACAATCTCCCGTACGACTATTCTCTTCAGTGGTTCGTGGATGATTTCGACCATGGTCACCAGCCTAGCCTGGTTATGATGGCAACGGGTCCAGTTCGCTAGGTTAAGAGCGTTTGCAGGGACTACCCTTGCCTGAACGATACTCCTCTTCCGCCTGCCGGGTACTTCCACTGGATTGCCTTGGCACCTATTTTGTGGCAGACGATCAAGCAAGCTCCCGTTTCCAGGCATCCTTCAATGTTGTAGTTTAGCTGGTCTTGCCAGGTGTAGACTTGGGCTGGACAGATGTAGAGGCAGGGCTTCTTCTCGCACCTGTGACAGAGTTCCGTGTTGACGACTATGAAGGGTTCCGGATCTTTGGTGAAGCTGACGAGGGATAGGCGCTGGTCAAGAGTCAGGGGTTTCTCGGCTTCCGTCATGGCTAGAAGGTCCTCGCTCCACTAAGGAGGTCGCGTATCAGCCTCAGGGTCGAGACTCGTCCTTTCGTCTGAGCTCGCAACTCCTTGTATATCTTCCTCTTACCAGTCCCGTCCACGCGATAGACTGCTTCGGCAGCAGCACAAATTAGCTCAGGGTACGTATTGTACAGCCTCTTGTTGCGAAGGTACGCGGGGACCCGGCCGAAAGTGTACATGTCCTTCAGAGAAGGCTCTTCCCTCAGCTTCCTCTCGTAAACCTGAAGACTTCGGGCAGAATAGTCTTTCTTCTTTCGAGCTTCAAGAATGGTCTGTGCGGCAGCTATTCCTGCGCCTATCGCCATGTCTACTCCTCTGAAAGTGTAGCCGTTGTTGAGTAGATGTCCCGCAGCATCTCCTGCAACCAGCATTCCTCCGGTGAAAGGACGGCTCAGCATTCCGGGCCCTGCCTCAGGAATCATGTGCGCATCATATTCTATGGTTCGTCCTCCTCTGATGAGCCGCTGGACCCTTGGATGGGTCTTCAGCTTCTCCATCAGGCTGGGGGACGGGACCTGTCGGAGGGACACATCATCTGCACCCGCCACCAGTCCCAAGGCCACGCTCTCCTTATTGGTGTAGAGGAATCCCCCACCCCTGAGCCCTCCCGTGCAGTCTCCGACAAAGACATGAGCTGCTCCCTCGCCAGGATTGAGCCCGAATCGCTCTTCGATCTTGTCTGCGGACAATTCTATCACGTCTTTCATCCCCATGGAAATCTCGTGAGGTTCAAGCATTGTCACAAGACCAGCCCTTCGCGCGAGACCTGTTGTGGTTCCGTCGCAAGCAATAACCACGTCAGTCGGAATCTTGTCGCCGCCAGCGACTATTCCCTTGACCTGGCCGTTCTCTACAATTAGATCGTCAACCCTTACTTCGCTGACGAGCTGTGCCCCGGCCCTCTCAGCCTGTTCCGCAAGCCACTTGTCGAACTTCGCCCGTATGGCTGTGAAGCTGAACTGAGGGTCCCTGGACTCGTATTCTATGCTGAAGGCGCTGTCGCTTGTCATGAAGGTGATGCCCTCCTTCCGGACGAAGCGCTCTACAGGGGCCTCCTTCCACCTCTCCCCCATCAACCGCTTAACAGCGTAGCTGTAGATGCGGCCTCCGAAGACATTCTTCGAGCCGGGGAAGGGTCCTCGTTCGAGAATCAGAACTTGAACCCCTTCCCGGGCCAAGGTGAGTGCGGCCGCGCTTCCAGCTGGGCCGGCTCCGACAACCGCTACCTCAAATCCTTCGAGAGACAACTCGATTTCCGGGGAGCCGTCGAGGCTGTGGTTTATTCGGTTTCGGTCTAGCTCTTCTTTCCCTCTTTCTCCCACCGCTTCTTGAGAATCTCTTCAATCGTGTCCATTGCGCGCTTTACCTGTCTCTGAAGAGCCATCGGATCATATCCCACAGGGGGCTTGGTTACAAGATAGGGCTTGTACATATCGAAGTCGAGAAACTTTCTGCTCGTTTCAAACGCGGCCATTAGTGCTTGGCTATCCATCTTCTCCAAATCGGATTGGCGGCAGTGGTAGAACCCGTCATCCCGGACGAACGTGACCTTCTCGTTGCCGGTCGAGTCATTGAAAACATCCTCCCATAGAGCCTTATCGATCTCGTTCTCTCTTGCCAGCCCTTGCGCTATCTTGAATTCGTATTCTTGGAACAGCCGCATTGCCTCCTGTGCTGGGATTTCCAGTGCTTCGGATACTTCTTGGTAGGTCAGGCCCTTCTTGTGTAGGTAGTAGCAGGCTTCCTGTAAATATTGGAGAACGTCCGTGTCGAGCGGCCTTTCTTCGCGAGGCAAGTTCTGAGGCTGCCCTCCAACCGAGACGTTTGCTATTAGTGTTCCTCTTCGAAGTATCGCATCAAGATCTGATGGACTCTGCGGGCCAGGTCTTCAAAACCTATGTCGACCATTTTTACGCCTTGAAGCCGGCAGCGGCTAAGTAGTTTCCTGTCCTGGCTTATGACCACGTAGCCATTCTCCCTGGCAAGGCTCAGAACAGTGTCATCTGTCATGCCGGGTTTCACCTTGACCGTATTCCAGCCTAGGTCGCGGAGGAACTCGTCCAGACCCAAGACTTGCTCATCCAGGAGCAGAGTCGGCTTCTTGTCGGCTGCACGATTGCTGTTCATTCCTACCCACCCTTTTCTGAGACTCTCATAAGCAAGTTAGTGGCGAAGGATTGAGCGGCTATGAATTGGGCCTGCTAGATATGCGAAGAAGCTGCTAGCGGTATGCTTCGAAACCTGGCCCGAGCAAACCCACCGCAATCTTCTGAACTATGATCTCGTCTGTTCCCTCGTAGATGCGACAGACCCTTGTATCTACCAGATGCCGGGGGGCTCTTGTTTCGAAGCTGTAGCCGCTGGCCCCGAGAATCTGCACCGTCCGGTCGGCCGCGTCAAACGAGGCGTTGGAAGCGAAATATTTCGCCTTAGCTATCATGAGGTCGGCCTGCTCCCGAAGGTCCTTGTTTTCGGGTTGGTCGTCACTCCTCTGCTTCAGAAGTGCCGCTTTGTAGACAAGATTCTTGGCCGCCTCTAGGTTAGTGGCCATTATTCCAATGTGACGTTGAACGAGCTGGTGTTTGCCAATTTGCTTGCCGTGTTGGACTCGCTGTCCAGCGTAATTGACCGCTTCGTTGATGCAGTCTTCTACTACGCCTAGGCAGCCTGCAGCTACGCTCAAACGTCCGCTCATTAGGCCTGAGTAGGCTATTCCCAGACCTTTCCCTGGGGGGCCCAACAAGTTTTCCTTGGGGACCCTGCAATTGTCTAGAAAGATTGAGCCTGTGTCGGATGTGGGCATGCCGAGTTTATGTTTCTGTTGCTGGCTTGTGTAGCCCTCGAACCCTTTTTCGACAATGAAGGCGCACATTCCCTCATGTTTACCCTTGGGGTATGCAAATACTACAGTAACGTCCGCAATGCTTCCGTTGGATATCCAGGCTTTGCTTCCGTTGAGTGAATAGTAGTTGCCTCTTTCTTCGAAGCTTGTTCGAAGAGAGGCGGGGTCGCTGCCCGCTGTGGGCTCTGTCAGTCCGAAACACATTATCTTTTCGCCCGTGGTCGCGGGGGGAAGGTAGCGTTTTTTCTGGTCCTCATTTCCCCATCTTTGAATCGTAAACTGGCCTAGGGAGATGTGGCCTGAGAGGAACGTTCGGACCCCTGTTCCTTCCTGGCCGATTCTTTCCAAGGCTAGAGCATAGGTTAGAACGTCAGCGCCCTGTCCCTCGCCGTACTGACGGGAGATAGGCAGTCCCAGAAGCTGGGCCTTTTTGAAAATGGGAACTAGGTTCTGGTTGAACTTTCCGGCCAGGTACGCCTCGTCCTCAAAGGGCCTTAGCTCTCTGCATGCTCTGTCAACCTCGTCAAGGATGAGTTTCTGCTCGTCGGAGATGTCGAAGTTCATCTGGGAAAGGTTGGCGAAGCCTGTGTCTACTACTGTCTTCAATCTAGTTCGAACGCAGTAGAATAGCCGTCATTAATGTGCGTTTTGTCAAAAGGTTATATCGCCCCGTTCGCGCTGTGGAAGCGCGAGTCTGCTTTGCCGATTCAAGTGGACGAAGAAGACATACCGTTTTTTGCCGAAGTAATCGCGGGTGGCAGAATAACCATCCCTGAGGAGA
Source organism: uncultured Candidatus Bathyarchaeia archaeon (assembly GCA_964361545.1). Lineage (GTDB taxonomy): Archaea > Thermoproteota > Bathyarchaeia > 40CM-2-53-6 > 40CM-2-53-6 > BA-19. The sequence goes on along the minus strand of CAYIBO010000032.1, from coordinate 6,988 downwards.
TTCGAAAAATCTTCGGAGTGAAAGATGGTGATCACGTCATGTGCCGTGTGCGGTTAGTGAAGCGAGCAGAGGACGTTCGCTAGGACTTACAGTTCAGACGAAGCTCCGGCGTGCTCGTCCCCAATCTCTCGAAGTGAGGACGGACTCTGTTGACCAGGGCAAGACTGCTAAGAAATGCGTTTCTTGCTGACAATCTTAAATAGCCTCCTTCGTTGCGCTCAAATCAGAACCCCAGTTGACACTGGCCGTCTCCGATCTGACGCGGATCATGGACGGCTTTCAGGACAAGTCCATTCTCGTCATCGGGGACCTGATGGTCGACCGATACGTCCACTCTCAAGGGCGAAAACTTTCACGAGAAGCTCCCGTTCCCGTGGCCGATTACATTTCCGAAGAGCTCGTCCTAGGAGGGGCGGCCAATCTAACCAACAATCTAGCCGCATTAGGGGCCAAAGTTAGGGTTCTCGGGGTCGTAGGCAACGATGAAGCCGGCAGATGGCTTCAGGACGAGCTGACCAAGAAAGGCGCAGACCTGAGTGCAGTGGTTGTCAACGAGAGACCTACCAGCCTCAAGACCAGGTTCATACTCAATCATCGACAATACCTCCGAATCGACAAGGAATACCGTTCGGAGGTAGAGTCCCACGTAACAAAGCAGTTCCTCGCCTCCCTCAAGGAACTGATTGACGGGACAGACGGAGTCGTCTTCTCAGACTACGACAAGGGCGTGATAACGCCCGAGCTGATAAGCAATGTCGTGGAGGAGTGTCGGGTCAAGGGCAAGAAGATCCTTGCCCAGCCCAAGGTGCGCCACTATCTCGACTATATCGGCGTGACGATGGTCAAGTCCAACCTTCGAGAAGCGACCATAGCGACGGGTGTATCAATGGTCAACGATACTTCCCTCCGGAACATGGGTCACAACCTGATGACGCGTCTGGAATGCGACAGCATCCTCCTGACACGGAGCGAGCAGGGAATGATTCTGTTCGAAAAGAAGAACATCACAAGTTTTCCGCCCTTCAAGGGTCCCAAGCCCGGCTTCAACGCCGTGGGAGTCAGGGACTGCATGACCGCGGTATTGGTTGCATCGCTAGCTGCAGACGCCCCGGTTCGTGAGGCGGTTCTTCTCGCAGGCCTGGCGGCCTCCCAGCAGGCTGACAAGATTGGTACTGTGGTTGCGGATCTGAACGATCTTCGGTCTCAAGCTAACACAACAGTTGAGCTTGCGGAGCGCATAGTTCAGGTCCCGGTCCGGTAAGATGGAACAGGCCCAGATACCTATCGGCATGCTTCTGCAGAAAGCCGCGAAGATAAGAGCTCACATTCTGGAGATGGTGGCAGAAGCCAAGTCGGGCCACCCGGGAGGCAGCCTATCCGCAGTGGAGATGCTAGTTTCCCTATTCTTCCACAAGATGCGCTATGACCCTAAACGCCCGAACTGGCCCGACCGCGACCGTTTCGTGCTATCAAAGGGCCACGCTGCGCCAGTGCTCTTTGCCACGCTTGCCGAAGCTGGTTTCATTCCGGTCAGCGAGCTGAAGACTCTCCGCAAGCTCAACAGCCGTCTACAGGGACACCCGGACCTGAAAGTTCCCGGGGTCGAGTTTCCCGGCGGCTCCCTAGGGATAGGACTTTCGGCAGCTATTGGCATGGCCTTGGCAGGCAAAATTGACAAGAGGAACTATCGTGTTTATGCGTTGTTAGGAGACGGGGAGCTCGACGAGGGAGAGACGTGGGAGGCAGCCATGTCAGCTCCCAAGTTCAAGCTCGACAACCTGACAGCCATAGTAGACCGGAACGGAATACAGCAAGACGGACTGACTGAGCAGATCATGCCTAAAGAGCCAGTGGGCTACAAGTGGAAGGCTTTCAACTGGCATGTCTTAGAGGTTGACGGGTTCGACTTTCGCCAGATCATCGACGCTCTCGACAAGGCGGAGAACATGCGGAACAGGCCCACCGTCATCATTGCCCACACTGTCAAGGGCAAGGGTGTCTCGTTCATGGAGTGGGACCCTGCCTATCATGGAAAGATTCCGGACAAGGACACTGTAAGAAGGCTGGTCGAGACAATGCGAGAGAAATGAACCGGGTCAAGATTGCCCCTTCCATTCTCGCGGCCGACCACGCCGACTTGAAAGGCGAGATTCTCAAAGCTCAGGAGGCAGGTGCGGACATGATTCATGTTGATGTTGCCGACGGCCACTTCGCCCCCAACATCAGCATGGGTCCTGACACTGTACGGTCCATACGTAAGGTTACCAAGCTCCCCCTTGACATCCACCTGATGATATCAGACCCCGAGAAGTTTGCAGAGCCATTTCTAACGGCGGGGGGCGATATCATAACTGTTCACGCTGAGGTTGTGAATGAGAAGCAGGTGGCAAGACTATCCGAGTTAGTTCGGGAACGGGGCAGAAAATTCGGCATCGCTCTGAACCCTGCTACTCCCATTCCGACATGGTTCAGTAACCAGTTGAATCATATTGACCTCCTACTGGTTCTTTCAGTGAACCCTGGCTTCCCAGGTCAAGCCTTCATGCCTGAGGTCCTTCCGAAGGTCAAGAGCGCTGTGAAGCTGGTAGATTCTGCAGATTTCGATGTTGAGGTTGACGGCGGGGTCGATCAAGAGAACGCGTCTGCTATTGTCAAGGCAGGTGCGACCGTGCTAGTGGCTGGAGCGTCAATATTCCGAAAGAGCGATGTTAAATCGGCTCTAAAGCAGATGAGGGCTGTGGCGGACAGATCCTTGCAAGAGGTATCAGCATAGTGCTAGTCCAGCTCGCCTCAATGAGGGATGCCTTTGCGGAGGCTCTCTTGGAGCTTGGCGCGAAGGACAAGCGGGTAGTAGTGCTAGGCGCTGATACTTCAGTCTCCATAAAGACGAGTCTGTTTGGAGACCGTTACCCGGACCGGTTCTTCAATGTGGGCATAGCCGAGGCGAACATGATTGGGATCGCGTCGGGTCTCGCATTGGCGGGAAAGATTCCTTTCGTGAGCACTTACTCTGCTTTTGTCCCTGGGAAATGTCTTGACCAGATTCGAAATGCTGTTGCCTACCCGGGTTTGAATGTGAAGTTAGTTTCTTCTCATGGGGGCCTGACGGTGGGCCCCGATGGGGCCTCGCACCAGACGATTGAAGATGTAGCGGCTATGCGGGCGATACCCCGAATGCATGTTGTGGTGCCGGCTGATGCACCGTCTACCAAGGTTCTTGTGACGCAGGCGGCTGGTGTGCCCGGCCCCTTCTATATCCGACTAAGCCGGCCCAGCGTTCCGACAGTCTATTCCCCGACCGCAGACTTAGAGGTTGGAAAGGCAAAGGTTCTGAGAGAAGGCTCGGACATTACTCTCATAGCCTGCGGCCTAATGGTCAACGAAGCGGCAGAAGCCGCTGAAGCCCTCTCGAAAGAAAGGATTTCAGCTGAAGTAGTCGATAGTCACACAGTAAAACCCTTTGACGCTCAGACAGTCGTAAAATCGGCGAAGAAGACCGGTGCGATCGTGACGGCTGAAGAGCATAACGTTCTCGGAGGACTGGGAGGAGCTGTAGCGGAAGCAGTGTCAGAGGCTCACCCTGTGCCGATAGTCAGAGTTGGCATACAAGATACCTTCGGGGAGTCAGGCGAGCATCTCGAACTCATGGCCAAGTACGGTCTGACCTCAAAGGAAATAGTCCAGGCCGCGAGGACCATTGTACGGGCAAGGTGAGGGCTAGCTGAAGATATTCCTGGACACGGCCAACATTGCGTCCATCAAGACCTTTGTCGACATGGGAATACTTGACGGAGTGACCACAAACCCCACCCTCATTGCCAAGGAGAACAGAGATTTCCTTGAGCTTGTGACGGAGATTCTGAAGATAGTTCCCGGACCTGTAAATCTCGAGGTCGTCAGTCAGGATGCCGACGGAATGGTCAGGGAAGGCTGTGACCTAGCCTCCCTAGGACCCAATGTTGTGGTAAAATGCCCGATGACCGGCGAAGGGCTCGTGGCTGTCCGCAAGCTTCGCAAACAGGGAATAAACACCAACGTGACCCTTGTCTTCTCGCCCAACCAAGGACTCCTTGCCGCCAAGGCGGGCGCAACCTACGTCAGTCCCTTCATAGGCCGTCTCGATGATGCGGGTCATGAAGGAATGAAAGTTATCGAAGACGTCGTTCAAATCTACCGGAACTATGACATACAAACACAGGTCTTAGTTGCCAGCATCCGTCATCCAGTCCACGTGGTTGAGGCGGCTAAGCTGGGGGCCCATATTGCCACAATGCCCCCGGACGTTCTTGACAGGATGATAATGCATCCCCTTACGGATGCTGGGTTGAAACGGTTCTTAGATGACTGGGCCAAGGCAGGATTGAAACTGCCCGAGCGACGGCCCGTGGTTGCTAGGACCCGCTCATAGAGGACTGGACAGTTCCAGTCGCTGGGGGTCCCTCTCCTTTCCACGATTGTGCATGCGTGCACCTACTTTCGAGTTTTCGATGGGATTAGACTGCCCCGCGTTTCCATACAGCGTTAGTCTTTTGAATAGGGGATTAGTCCTCTCAACGTTACCCTTTGACGAAATTCGTATTTGTCACAGGCGGCGTAATGTCCGGCATCGGCAAAGGGGTCATAGCCGCTTCCATCGGCAAGATCATGCAGGTCAGGGGCCTCAAGGTAACAGCCGTCAAGATAGATCCCTACCTCAACTACGATGCAGGAACCATGAACCCCTACATTCACGGGGAAGTCTTCGTCACTGAAGACGGCGGCGAAACTGACATGGACATAGGAACCTACGAAAGGTTCCTAGATGTCAATATTCCCAAAAACCATAACATCACGACTGGACAGGTATATTCCTCTGTCATCGAGCGCGAGCGTCGCGGCGATTTCCTTGGCAAATGCGTGCAGATAATTCCTCACATAACAGACGAGATCAAGGAAAGGCTTCTGAGAATCGCCAAGGAAGAGGATGTTGACCTAGTCCTCGTTGAGGTCGGCGGTACTGTGGGCGACATCGAATCCCTTCCCTATCTCGAAGCCGCCCGGGAGCTCCGCCTTGAGCAAGGAGGAGGCAAAGTGGTTAACGTCCATGTCACCCTTGTTCCAGTCCTGGATGTGGTGGGAGAACAGAAAACAAAGCCCACCCAGCACAGCGTTCAAGAGCTTAGACGAATCGGAGTTCAGCCCGACATCATAGTAGCAAGGAGCAAGGCTCCTCTCAACCCTGGTCCTAGAAAGAAAATCGCCCTGTTCTGCAGCGTCGAAGAATCCGGCGTCTTCACTTCACAGGATATCGAGAGCATCTACCAGTCCCCGCTATTGTTGGACCAACAAGGGTTGGGCGATTACCTAGTACGAAGATTGGAACTACCAACAAAGAAGCCTGACTGGAGTTCATGGGAGAAGATGGTTGACCAACATCTCAACCCCCAGGACCAGGTCAACATTGCAATTTGCGGCAAATACGCAGAGCTGGCAGACTGCTACGTCAGTGTCAATGAGGCTTTGAAGGATGCTGGAGCCTCCTCGAACGCCAAGGTCAATCTTGAATGGATCGAAACCGACGATTTTGAGAGGGAGCCTGAAAAGGTGTGTGTTCTCTCCAGGTTCGACGGAGTTCTCGTGCCCGGAGGATTCGGGGTACGAGGTGCGGAGGGAAAGATTCGAGCAATAGAATACGTGCGTTCGCATGACATTCCATTCTTGGGCATCTGCTTTGGTTTCCAACTTGCAGTGGTGGAGTATGCTCGAAGCAAAGACATCCATGGCGCGGGAAGTTCAGAGCTGGACCCTAAGTTGGAGAAAGCGGTGATCGACCTTATGCTGGAACAAAACTCCGTCTTGGAAAAGGGTGGGACCATGAGACTAGGTGCGCACGAGATTGCCATTGAGGAAGATTCAATCGCCCACTCCCTCTACCGAAAGACGACGGTCTGGGAGAGGCATCGCCACAGGTACGAGGTCAACCCCAAGTACATTCCCGAGCTCATAGCTGGTGGGCTGAGATTCTCCGGAAAGAGCGACATGGACCGCAGGATGGAGATTCTTGAACTACCTTCAAGGAAGTTCCACTTCGCCGCTCAGTTCCATGCAGAGTTCAAATCCAGGCCCGGACATCCTTCTCCTCCCTACCTGGGGTTTGTTCGTGCCGCTCTTGTTACGAAGGCTCCCACGCTAAAACCGGAGCAAGTTGTAGCCAGCAGATCGGGTCACCGGTGAGAGGACTTGAATGCAAGTGCCAGGAAAGAACCTCACCGGGTCGTTGATCTCGTTGTTAGAATTGTCTTGCTGGCCGTGATGACTTCTTTGGTCTTGATGGCAACATACTTGTTCATTTTTCCTATTCCTGCCACTCAGGGATACTTCAACTTCGGAGACATCATGATTTTCGTCACCGCTCTTACCTTTGGACCTGCTATAGGTGGATTCGCTGGCGGTGTCGGGTCATCTCTTTCCGACCTTTTTGGCGGTTTCGCGATTTTCGCGCCCTTCACACTTGTCATCAAAGGGCTCGAAGGGTTGGCCGCAGGTTTCATCGCTCAGCGCAAGTTTCGAGGAGGCTCATTTGCAGCCTGGCTGGTCGCGGGCTCCGTGATGGTTGGAGGATATTTCCTGACGGAATCTTTCCTCATCGCCCTGCTGTATGGGGCCTCTGAGACAACCGGCGTGATAGCTGCCCTGAGTGAGGTTCCCTTTAACATGCTTCAAGTGTTTGCAGGAGGCTTAGTTGGGATTCCAGTCTCTAGGTTTCTAAAACAGGCACTTCGATCCTACGTTCTTCCTGGCAATCCTAGGGTTCCAACTTCAGCCGAAAAGAAAAACTAGGCCGATTCTGCTGGCGGGGGGCTGACGCAGATGTACAGTACGTTGCTTCCTCTCACGATGAGGCTTCCAAAATTGGTTGCGGGGTCTCCTCCGCGAAACTCTCTAGCGCCATCTAGAATGATGTTCATGTGACTGTCGCAATCGATCATCTTGCCACGATACTCACAGT
>CAYIBO010000031.1:0-13148 GCA_964361545.1 uncultured Candidatus Bathyarchaeia archaeon | reverse complement strand
AAGGCCGTGGTCCCATTGGAGGATCAAGTCCTTGAGCGTCCTCACCCTGGGGTTGTCGAGTCGGAGTCTGAAGATCCGTACCCTTCCATAGTCCCGCTCCTCCACCACCTCTGCCTCCTCTAAGGCTCTGAGGTGCCTTTCCGTGGCGCTGTAGCTCTGTTCCGTTCTCTTGGCAATCTCTGTCAGGTGTAGCTCTTCCACCCGAGAGAGGAGGCTGAGAATTCGTGTTCTTCCGCTGCTGGATAGTACCTCTTCTAGGCTGGGTCCTTTATTCCCGGTCAAGGCTAGGTCTTGGCGAGGCTTGCCTCCAGCCATCGTCTTATGGCTGAGGCGGGGGCTGTTGACAACCCGAGCAGCGTTGTTTTGCCTCTGAAGCCTGTGGTGGAGAGCTGGGTGGAGACTATGCCTGTGGCGCTGAGGTTCTGGACGTACTTCCAGACCTGCGTGTGCGCCCGGCCTGGTTCCTTGAACTCTTCACATGCTATTTTGTAGGCTATTTCCACGTCTCCCATGGTGGCGTAGGGCATGTTGGTCCTCTCCAGGACCCGGGCCAGGCCCAGAAGCAACAGTTTTTCGTGGTGGCTGAGGTGTTGGGAGTATTCTGTTCGCATGACGGGGTAGACGCTGTTGGCAGCGGCCCTGAGATGGTCAGGTTTCAGTTCTTTTGCTCCTTCTGTGTCCGCGTATTTTCCAGCCCTCCAGAGTAGTTCTATGGCGAACCGGGCATCCCCGGCGGGAGAGGCCATGTCCGCCACGAAGTTGACCACTTCTTCCGGGACTGTTCCTTCTTTGAAGGCTAGTTCCACGCGTTCTTTTAGTATGGTTTCCAGTTGTGGGGGGGTGTAGCGTTCCAAGCGTATGATGTTTCGTTGCAGTGTGCTCTGGGTGCTGCGGTCCAGGTCCTCTATTAGCCTGAGGTCTCGTAGTATGATGATTAGGCTGAGCCTTACCGGTCGGCCTGGGCGTTCCTCCTGTATTCTGGTGAGGTTGTAGAGGCTGGTGGTTCCTTCTGTCTTGATGAGCATGTCTGCTTCGTCGAGGGTTAGTATGATGTGGAGGTTCTTGTCGTCCAGCTGGTCCAGCAGGATCTGTAACAGTTCTTCGCTGGAGAATCCTCGTTGTGGGAAGGTGGGCGTGAAGGTCTGTAGGACCCGTTTTAGTATCATGAAGAGGCTTCCGCGGTATTCGCGGCAGTTGACGTGTCTGTACAGCAGGTTCAGCTTCAGAGTCTTAGCCGTACGGGTTATGTCGGTCCCAAACCTCTGGGCCAGTACCGTCTTTCCTGTTCCTATGTCGCCGGTGATGAGGACCCTTGGGCTGGTGGTTCCTGGCTTCTCGATTACCGACCTGAACAGTTCTGCCAGGAACCGGAGCTGGTTTTCCCTGTGGGGCAGCCGTGAGGGCAGATACTCCAAACTGAGAGGTTCTTCGTTCTTGAATATGCTGGGTCGCGAGAGGGTTTCGCGTATTATCTCGGTGGACGCCAGGCTGGGCTTTTCGATCAACGGGAATACTTCCGCTTGAAAGCTCTCAAACTATACTGTTAAACGTATAAGATGAGCAGAGGGCAGTGAAAATAATCCGGACCCGCCCACCAAACAAGCCCAAAACAAGCCCGATTCTGGAATCCAAGCCCGTGATTTCTGACCCTTCAGCATCTTGTTCGGAGAGCTTCCACCGTCTACACAGGAACCCGCCGTATCAGGAAAATGGTTCCAAGCCGATTACTGGCTTAGAACCCGACAACTCGCCCAGAACACACGCCAGACAGGCACACCCCTCTCCAGAGGGGTAGAGGGTGGGGTGGTCATCAGAATCATGCGACGCAGGAGAGGTGTATCCCGGGAACGGACGAGGGAGTTCAGCCGAAGTATTTCCGGACCATCTTCACACCCACATCACTCGCCACCCAGCGCTCCCCGTTAAACTTCACAGCCCCCAACCGTTCCAAGTTCGCCAAATGCTCGCCCAGCTTGTCAGCCGGAAAACCCTTCTCCTTATGACCCGGATAGATCTCACCCAGACTCTTCGAAATCTCCCGCGCAGTCTTAGGAGTCTCACAGACCCGCACAATCTGAATATTCACCTCAGTAGTCGTCAAGATCCTGAAAATGTCCTCCTCCGACATCCTCGACTTCCCCAACGGAAAGTTAACACTACCAGCCGGCGGAGTAGGACCCGACTTCGGCCCATCACGACCCCTGTGGATGAACCAGTAGAACATCCCACCCCACGTACTAATCAACAACGACAATAGAAACCAAGTGTTCGTCAGCAGCCCCACCACAACCTCAATCTGCAAACTAACGTCCATTCTTCTATCTCACCCTGTGCAGCGCTGCCATCTCAATACCCGCCGGGCCTACACGGTACGCGTACACCTTCATATCTGCCAACACACCTGGCATCTTCAAAACCCTCATCTTCCTCGCATACTCCTCTCCGCCGAACGGCTCTGTGGACAAGTCGACCACTCCATCGCTCAAATGCATCACAGTATTCACCACATGCTCAGAATGAATCCCCTTGGACCCCAACAACACACACAGCCCACCCGTCGCCCGGACATGCGTCTGCAACGTCTTCAGAGTCGCCTCCACCGTGGGAAAAGGCGCACTACGAACCACGTCACTCAAACTATCAACCACCAACGTACAAGACCCTAAAGGAGCAACCACGCGGGGAAACTCCTTCACCAGCAGATTCGCAGGCCCAATATCCCAAGACACCTCGCCGGCCGCCCGCTCCCGCTTCATACTGAAACTGTCGATAAACCACATCTTCTTCTGCTCAAAATAATCGCCAAGCCCCCAGCCAAACACTTCCATCTCCGCTACCACATCCTCCCAAGACCGTCCAGTGATGAAATAGACACCCGGCCGGCCCTCCAGCAGACCTTGGTGGAGGATCTGCTGTGCACATACAGTCATACCCGTATCCCCCTCGCCCAAGAACAGGATTATGCTCCCCCCTGGCAAACCACCCAACGTATCGTCAAACGCCTGTATCCCACTTCTCAAACTCGCCAAACATTACACCTGCTGGCCCTGCCCCGGCTGGTCTTGGTACCCAGGCTCATAGGCCTGCTCCGGTGGAGGGTATACCTGCCCTTGAACTGCTTGTTCCACTACCTGCTCCTCCTCGGATACGGGCAGACTAGCAGTGACGACTTCTTCGAAGCCTGGCTCAGCGGCCCCGACGCTTTCTCCCCGTTGCATGGAGGCGTCTTCGGCCGCGGCTCACGCTTCGAACCCCGATGGGACCTTTGACCAACATGCCCTCTCGGCCAATGGTGAAGGCGAAATCGTTGAGGCTGTGGCTGGTGCCTCGCATCTTCCTGACGAACAGCTTCCTCAATGGCGAGCTCTGCTTCACGAGGGACAGCACCATCACACCGGTCGCAAGGAACTCCTCGATGCCATACCTGCTGATCAAGCCGGAACCTTCTACAATCTCCGTCGTCATCAGCGTAGTCGTACCCACATCCTTCAGAAGCAGCCCCACTTCTAGGAAGATTTCCCGGAGTGTGTTCAGGTCGGTAACCCTGAACCCGAAGCCCGGTAGCGAATCCACGATAAGTCGCTTAGCACCTAGCTGCTCAACGAGTACCTTGACTTCCGCCAGCTTGGATCTAAGATTGTAGAGGATGGACTGCAGGCTTTCCTGCTCCGTAATCTCCGACTCCACCCGCTGGTAGACCGCGTCTACAATTCCGAGCTTCCTGTCCTCCTCCAGTTTCTTGAAGTCCCAGCCGAACCGCAGCATGTTCGCCCGGAACTCCGAGGGAGGCTCCTCAGTGGTTACATAGACTCCTGGCTCGCCGAACTTGGTCGCGCCTTTGTACAGGTACTGGCCGCAGCAGATGGTCTTCCCGCATCCCGCTCCTCCAGAGAGGAGGACCCTGGCCCCGCGCGGAAAGCCGCCTTCTAGAACATGGTCAAGCCCTGGGACCCCAGTACGTACCCTTTCAATCGCAGTCTCCATAGTAAACCGTCGGTAAAGCTTAACACAACCACCATAAGGCTACAGTAACCCAACCCGCTGACCTAGCAGTAACATTTTCCGCTGATCCTGAACCCGGCAACCTTTTTAGGGGAACGAGAACCGCTTCCGAAAGCTTTCGGGATAGGACATGCCTGAATGGGGATACTCGGTCACAGGACTAGACCCAGACCGCACTGTAAAGTGTGCAGGCCGGGAACTACGCATATCTCCCAAAGCGTCCGTCGAACTATGCCGCACGATAAGGGGCATGAAACTCCCCGAAGCGAAGAAGCTTCTAGAACGCGTCATCGAAAAGAAGCAAGCTGTTGCCTATCGGCGTTACAAGAAGGAAGTACCCCACAAGAGACAGCTGGCCGAACCATTCTACGCCGGACGGTTCCCCCAGAAAGCTGCGGGAAGACTCCTCCATCTGCTTGAGGAGTTGGAGGCCAGCGCCGAATACCGCAATCTCGACGTTGAAAGGCTCCGCATCATTCACGCAGCCTCCCAACGCGGACGAAAAGTGCCCCGGCGGAGCCCACGAGCTTTCGGACGTTCCGATCTTCTGCGAGGGGTCCTCACCCACATAGAACTCGTCGGCTACGAGGTAGAATGACCTTTGTCCGTAACCAAATACTTCATCAAGGATGTTTCCCGCCGCCTCGAGATTGACGAGGCTCTTTCTCAAGAGCTGAAGAGGGCAGGCTACAGTCGTGTTGAACTGACCAAGAGCCCGGTAGGGACCAGGGTCGTCATCTACGCAGCTAAACCCGGAATGGTGATCGGACGAAGAGGCCAGAGCATCAAAGACCTGACAAAACTTCTAGAGGAAAAGTTCGGAATAGAGAATCCACAACTATCCGTCGCGACTATTGAGGTTCCAGAGCAGGACCCAAAGGTCGTCGCCTCCCAGGTATCTCAGGCGTTGCAGAGGGGCGTGCACTTTCGAAGAGCGGCGTACTGGGCGATTCAGAGAGTTATGGAGTCAGGTGCGCCGGGAGTCGAGATCACAATCAGAGGCAAGCTCACAACCATGCGATCCAGATACGAAAAATTCAGGGCAGGGTATCTGCCCCGTGTGGGAGACTCCGTCCTGAAAAGCTTGAGGACAGCCGTTGTTAATGTTCAACTGAAACAGGGTCTTTTCGGAATCAAAGTCCGCATTCTGCCACCGAACGTTGACTTTCCAGATAAACCCTTGATGAAACCTGCAAAACCACCAGAACCATCCGAACCCCGGGAAACCATCACCACAACCGAAGCCCCGGGCCTTCAGGAATCCGTGACGAAGGAGGAGAACGTTGCCAGTCCTGAGAAAGCGTGAGGTCAAACAAATGCTCCCCGAGGAACGGAGGAAGAAGATAACTGAACTCAGGGCCGAACTCACAACCATCAGAACCTCCGTGAAATCCGGGGGAACAGTCGAGAATCCGGCGAGAATAAGAGAGCTAAGACGAACCGTAGCACGCCTCCTCACAGCAGAGAGCCAGCCAACCAAAGAGGAGACCGCGTAAATGCCGCTTGACAGGCACAACCTAACCGCCCACGAGTTGACAGGTCTAAAGACAATCATAAACTCCTCCCCAGACCCAAGTATCAAAGGGCTCGCAGGTATCATTCGAGATGAGACAAAGAACACCCTGAAGATCGAGACAAAAGGGCGAATCCTCACCATTCCGAAGAAAGACACATCGTTCCTCGTCGAATTTGGCTCAGGACAGAGTGCAATCCTCAATGGCGACCAACTAGCGTGTCGTTCCGAGGACAGGGTAAAGAAGGGGCTCGGACGATAGTAAGAAACATAGGGCTAGATGTCAAGCCTCCCAAAGCAGGCTGCAACGATCCGTTATGTCCCTTCCACGGGAAACTCTCAGTAAGGGGTAGAGTGTTCGAAGGAATAGTCGCTACGTCCCGGTCACCCAAAACCGTTTCCATAGAAAGAGCCTACCTTCACTATTACCCCAAATACAATCGGTACGAAAGAAGGACCAGCAGAATGCTGGCCCATAACCCGCCATGTATTGTTGCAGTCGCAGGCGACAAGGTAACAATTGCCGAATGCAGGCCTGTCAGCAAAGAGGTCAGCTTTGTGGTCGTTGAAAAAACGGGAGGTCCCGCCTAGTCAATGCCAGTCCCAAAGACAAGAGCAGTCAGCGCTAGAGGAATGGTAGAGTATCGGCCCAGAATAGCAAGAGGACTCCCTGTCGGTTCTCGGCTCACCTGCGCAGATAACACGGGGGCCAAGGAACTGAAACTCATCAACGTCCGCGGATACCACGGGCGGCTCCGAAGAGTTCCATCTGCTTGCGTAGGAGACATGATCATGGTGTCCGTTTCGAAGGGCGCTCCTGATCTGAGAAAGCAAGTTTTCCCCGCTGTAGTGGTCAGACAAGCTAGGGCGTTGCGAAGGCCTGACGGAACAAGACTGTCCTTCGAAGACAACGCAGCCGTTATTATGACACCCGAAGGCGAAATGAAAGGCACCGAGATCAAAGGGCCCGTAGCTCGTGAGGCTGCAGAGAGATGGCCTCGGGTAGCAAACCTTGCCAGCACAGTGATCTAGCATGCCCTCTGTGAAGCCCTCGAAACAACGAAAGGCGTTCTTCCAAGCGCCCAAGCATATTAGAAGAAAAGTACTCTCTTCGCGGCTTTCCAAAGACCTGATTCAGAAGCACGGTGTCAAGCGGTTGCCCCTTCGAACCGGCGACAGCGTCCGCATATTGAGGGGGGACTTCGCGGGGCTAGAGGGAAAGGTCGAACGGGTAAAGTATTCCACCAGAAGAATCTACGTTGAGGGCATGACAAGGGAAAAAGCGGCAGGGGTCTCCTCAAAGTTACCGGTCCACGCAAGCAAAGTCATCATCACAAACCTCAACCTTTCAGACAAGTGGCGCAGCGGGCTCTTAGCGGAGAAGGCCAAGTTGGTGAAGTAGAAGATGGCGAGAAAGTCAGGCTCGAGACAACTCAAAAGAGCCCCAGCACCGGCCTTCTGGCCAATCCACCGGAAAGAAGCAACATGGGCCCCGATGACTAGGCCCGGTCCGCATCCTAGGAACAAGAGCCTTCCTCTGATACTGGTGGTGCGAGAAAACCTTGGATACGCGAGAACGGCAAAAGAGGCAATGCGCATAGTCAACAGTTCCAAGGTCAAGGTCGACCTTATAGTTCGAAGGGACCACCGGTTTCCCGTGGGACTAATGGATGTAATTCAGATAGATGGGGTCGACCAGGTCTTTCGCGTTCTTCCGAAGCCTGGCCGTGGACTCTCACTGTCCCCCATCGAAGCAAGAGAATCTGGATACAAGCTGTGCAAGATTGTCGGGAAGAGAAAAGTTCGAGGAGGTCGCCTAGAGATCAGTCTCCACGATGGCAGAAACCTGCTTTCAGACGTCAAAGACACTCAGAAAGGGGAGAAGTTTGAAGTCGGGGGCTCCGTTCAGCTCACGCTTCCAATCCAGAAGGTTGCGAAATACGTTTCCTTCCAAGTAGGGTCGATTGGTCTTGTAACGGACGGCAAGAACCAAGGCTTGTACGGAAAGATCGTAGCAATTGCGGCAGGGTCCTATGCGCGGCCGAAAATTGCGAAGATTGAAACCGAGGACAAGGCTTTCGAGACTCCGGCACACTATGTGATGCCGGTAGGAATAGACGTCCCGCTGGTAGCGCTGGACAGGTGACAATGATGCAGGCAACGAAACAGTCAGAACCAAACCCGCTGCGAGTGATCCGTGTAGGAAAAGTCACACTGAACATAGCGACTGGGAAGTCTGGGGAGCCCTTGGAAAAGGCCAAGAAAGTTCTCAACCAGCTAACGGGTCGGACGCCGGCGACCAAACGCGCCAAGAAGGCTGTCAAAGACTTCGGAATCAGAAAGGGAGAACCCATCGCCGCAGTCGTAACCCTGAGACGCGACCAGGCAGTTGAGTTCCTGGGGAGGGCCCTTGAAGCCGTGGGAAACAAGGTAAAGTCTTCCTCATTCGACGACTACGGCAATCTTTCCTTTGGAATTAAGGAGCACATCGAAATCCCTGGTACAAAGTATGTTCCCGAGCTAGGCATCTTCGGGGCTACCGTGCACATAACTCTTGACCGTCCCGGATACAGAATCCGAAGCCGATCAATAAGACCCTCAAAAATCGGCCGCGGTCACTACATTACCAGGGAAGAGGCTATAGTATTCATGCAGAACAATTTCAGAACACAGGTAGCCAGTTAATAATCCATGGCCAAGATCAAGCTGAAGAAACAGAGAAAATTCGGCAAAGGCAGCCGGCCCTGCAAGCGATGCGGCCAGTACGGTCCTATCATAAGAAGGTACGGTCTCAACTTCTGCCGTCAATGCTTTAGAGAAGTAGCTCACGGACTGGGCTTCAGAAAATACATGTGATCCGGCCATGGAACCATTATCAAACATGCTCTCGTCCCTACTCAACAACGAACGCAGGCACAAACACGAATGCATAGTCTACCCTGCCTCCAAGCTCATGGGCCAGGTTCTCAGGGTAATGCAGAAGTATGGATACGTGGGCGAGTTCGAGTTCGTAGACGACGGCCGAGGGGGAAAGTTCAAGGTGCAATTGCTAGGAAGAATCAACGACTGCGGGGGCGTACGACCAAGATTCTCATCTAAGATCTCAGAACTTGAAACATGGGGCAAGCGCTACCTCCCATCTAGGGATGTCGGAATCCTGATTCTGACGACTCCGAGCGGTGTTCTCGCTCACAAGGATGCAAGGGAAAGCGGAGCTGGCGGTCAGCTCCTAGGGTACGTTTACTAGGGGGACGAAGGATGCCCAGAGTCGAGAGCCTCCAACGGACAATTCAGATTCCCGAGCAAGTCACCGTCCAGCTTGACGGGTGCAAGGTGAAGGTTCAAGGGCCTTTGGGCAAGCTCCAGGATGACCTTTCCCACCTTCCAGTTGGGATGACTCTGAAGGGGAAGGAGATCGAGATTAGCACGCGATGGCCGAGGAAAAGGGAAATTGGAATGCTAGGCACAGCTGCAGCCCATGTTCGAAACATGATAAAGGGGGTAACGAAAGGATACAAGTACAGTCTCCGGACGGTCTACGCCCACTTTCCCGTGACAGTAAAGGTTGACGAGAAAGCTAGGACTTTGAGGATTGAGAATTTCACGGGCGAAAAGACCCCCAGATTCGCCCAGATACTAGACAGTGTCAAGGTCACTGTCAAGGGCGAAGAGATTTTTGTTGAAGGAACAGACTTGAAGGCTGTCAGTCAGACTGCGGCGAACATTCAGAATGCGACAAGAATTAAGAAGAAAGACCAGAGGGTCTTCCTAGACGGCATCTACGTCTTCCAAAAGGCCAACATGCTTGAAGAAGAAAGTCCTAAGCCGAGTGGGAAAGATGGGAGAAGCTCGTAAGCATCGATTCAAGCGTCAAGAGAGCTGGAGACTCAAGAGGGTGCCAGAGGCATGGCGTAGGCCGAGGGGAGGCACAAGCAGAATGCGAAAGGAGAAGAGCGGCTGGCCCCCAAAGGTCAAGGTGGGATACGGAAGCAGTGCCGACTCCAGGGGACTGCATCCAAGGGGTCTCTCCGAACGACTGGTTGAGAAGGTGTCTGACTTGGACGGACTGGACCCGAAGGGCCACGTTGTGCGGGTTTCACGACGACTGGGTGAGAGGAAACGATTGGTGTTGCTGGAGAAGGCGAAACAGTTGAACTTGCATGTGGCTAATCCCGGAAGGGCAGAAGCAGGTACAGCCGTTGAAGAGGCTGTCGTAGGAGAGGCTCCAGCCCCTCGTGAGAAAAAGGAGGGTAAGGGTCAGCCGATTGTAAAGTCCGAAACCGAAGAGGCCCCGACCCTTGAGGAGTCCGACTCATGACTCTTAGGAGCCAGAGACGTCTGGCGGCGAGTCTTCTCCGTGCCGGTTTAAGCAGGATATGGATTGATCCAGAGGAGACCGACAAGGTACGGTCAGCCATTACGAGAGCGGAAATCCAGACCCTCGTCAAGGAGGGCAGAATCAGGCTTCTTCCCAAGAAGGGTGTGAGCCGTGGACGAGTCAGGGCTAGGGCTGGCAGGAGGAAGAGGTCCGGGAGCAGGAAGGGCGGGCGTGGGCCTGGAAAGAAGCAGTGGGTCTTGAAGATACGGGCTGTAAGGAGGCACCTTAGAACATTGAGGGATAGGCGACAGGTTTCGCCTGAAAACTACAGAATGCTTCTCGGGATGGCGAAGGGCGGGGGCTTCCGGAGCTCGTCCCATATCGACGAGTATGTAAAGGCCCATCAGATGTTGAGGAAGCGATAGAGTTTGGCTGATGGTCCCAGATACTCGGTTCCTTTCAGGCGTAGGAGGGAGGGCAAGACCGACTATAAGCTACGGTTGGGCTTGGTGCGGTCTGGAAAGCCCCGAGCGGTTGTGAGGACGAGTAACAAGTATGTTTACGTTCAGATTGTAGAAGCTCCGCCGTCCGGGGACGTTGTCAGAGCATCAGCATCCTCTAAGGAACTTGCGAAGCTAGGCTGGAAAGGTGGCACGGGAAACCTTCCCTCAGCCTATCTCACAGGCGCGCTGGCTGGCCGACGAGCACTGGCCAAGGGTGTCAAGGAGGCGATTCTTGACATAGGGCTGCGGCCGTCGACGAAAGGATCGCGACTCTACGCAGCTCTGAAGGGCTTGACGGACGCAGGGTTGAAGGTTCCCCACTCTGAAGAGATTCTACCATCAACGGACAGGCTGGGCGGGGCTCACATTGCGGAGTATGCGAAGATTCTCTTGTCAGAATCGAGTGACGTTTACAAGAAACGGTTCAGCGGATACTTGAGCAAGGGCTTGAAGCCAGAAGAGCTGACCGGTCACTTTGAACAGGTTAGAGGGCAAATCCAGTCGTTGAAGGTGGAGGCTTAGGTTTTGGGCCAAAGGGCCGGCCAGGAGATCGGATGGATTCCGAAGACGAAGCTTGGGAAGCTGGTGCAGCAGGGTGAAATTGTTTCGATGGAGGAGATTTTCACACAGGGTCTGAGGATTAAGGAGCCTGAGATTGTGGATACTCTGTTGTCTAATATTCAGCAGGAGGTTTTGGGGATTGGTTTTGTTCAGAAGCAGACTGATGCAGGGGAGAGGTCTCGTTTCCGGGCGATTGTGGCGGTGGGTAATGGGGATGGGTACATTGGTGTTGGCGAGGGGAAGGCTCGCCAGGTTCGGACGGCCATCGACAAGGGAACGATACAGGCGAAGCTGAACATTATCCCTGTGAGGAGGGGGTGCGGCAGCTGGGAGTGTGGTTGCGGGAAGGCGCACACTATGCCTTTCACTGTTACCGGTAAGTGTGGTAGTGTTAGGATTGAGGTGTTGCCTGGGCCGAGAGGGCTTGGGCTGGTGGCGGGGGAGATTCCGAAGGTCGTTCTACGTCTCGCCGGTGTTAGAGATTGTTGGACTAGGACTTACGGGTCCACGTCAACTCTCACCTCTTCTGCTCTTTCGGTTTTTGATGCTTTGATTCGAACGTACAGTGTGGTCACGCAGGGAGACTGGGTGTCCTAGGACGATGGAGAAAGCTAAGGTTCCTTGCCTCCTCGCTGTCCGGCTTAAAGGAACTGTAGGGGGCAGTCCAGACGTTAGGAAAACAATGGAGTCGTTGAGGCTGGAGAGGACGTTTCAGGCACGGCTCTTGGAGGGCAGTGCGTCTGTCAGGGGGATGTTGCGAAGGGTTCAGACGCTTGTGGCGTGGGGAGAGGTCAACGCCGCCATTCTGGAGGCGCTCTTGCGAAAGAGGGCCGAGAGGGAAGGCGGGGATGAACTGGACGAGGAGTTCGTCAAGCTTCGGCTGGGAAAAGACGGTTTTGCGGACCTTGCAAAGTCGCTGGTCGCTGGTGAGTTAGGGTTGAAGGATTTGTGGCGTGCTGGGTTGAAGCCTAGGTTCAGGTTGCACCCGCCGAAGGGCGGGTTCAAACGTTCGACCAGAAGGGCGTTTACCGATGGTGGGGAGCTGGGCTACCGTGGCAGCGAGATCAACAGTCTCGTCCGTCGTATGATATAGTACCGATGTGTTCTTGTTTGGCAATCTCAATATAGTCGTAGTTCTGAGGCTTCCGGCTAGTTATGGCGCCTGTTAGGGATTCGCCGCGGAAGAAGCGTCACCGGTCTGGATGGTGGTTTGACATTTTTGAGGAGATGGAGAGGATGGACCGTATGATGGAGGATATGTTGCAGAAGGCGATGGAGATGCCCCGGGCGGATGAGGGTCCGTTGCCGTTCGTGTACGGGTTCTCCATGTCTGTTGGTCCGGATGGGCGGCCTGTTATTCGGGAGTTTGGGAATGTGGAGCCTAGTGCTCGGGGGCCGTTGCTGAAGGAGGAGCGTGAGCCTTTGGTGGATGTTATGGAGGGTGATGGGGAGGTTGTTGTTGTGTCGGAGCTGCCGGGTGTGGAGAAGGAGGATATTCGGCTGGAGGCGACTGACAGGGTTTTGAGGGTGGAGGTTGAGTCGGCGAAGCGGCGTTATTTCAAGGAGATGGAGCTTCCACACCTTATTGATCCCCGAACGGCCCGGGCTAGTTACAAGAATGGTGTGTTGGAGGTCCGTTTTTCCAAGTCGGAACAGAAACAGCCCACGCGGGTCATCAGCGTAGAATAGCTGGACGCTCGACGGTCTTCTGCGTGGGGGCCGTTTGCTGGCCGCGCGCTCTCTCGCGTCGCAAAGTTCTGCTATCGTACCCCCCCGGGTCTTTTTGGAGGTGTCTTGCTGTCTGGCAGGGTGTTTGGGCGATTTTCAAGCTTCCTATCTTAGAGTGGGCTTGGAAAGCATTTTCGTGACATCGGCGGGATCGTATAAACATGGAGGAGACTTCCTGAACACTTTCAACGGGCGACGGTGGTAGTAGGTTTAGAATCGGGAAAGGGGGCTGATTTTGGGCTTTTTTCGATCTGCGCAGGAAAGCAACAGACTGTAGGGTGCGATGTGAGTCCTGTCTTATGATTCCAACAATCACCGAAACTACTCCGGCATGGTGGGGAAACCGTCAAAAAGGGTCTCAGAGCATAAATGTTTGAGATCTCTCGGTTTGGAACCGCGAAGACCCTTTGACCCGCTCCGCCCCATAGAGCCGCCGTCGCCCTTCCGCCCTCCCGGCCAGTATGTCCCCCCTAGGGATGATGAGCATGCGAGGATGTTGAAGGAGATTATAGCCCGGCAGACC
>CAYIBO010000030.1:0-13284 GCA_964361545.1 uncultured Candidatus Bathyarchaeia archaeon | reverse complement strand
TATGGTACAGGAGCCTCCACTCTCAAATCCACAACGCGAGAAATCCTGGAGGATTTTCTCCCCCAAGCGAGAGATGTTCTCAAAATGGGAAATAGGGCTGTTATCGCCTCTCCAGTCGGCACAGGTGCGTACCATCTGGCAGAGGCAAGCGGATTCAAAGTCCTAGACCGTCATCAAGTGTATGTTCACAGAAGCCTGACACGGGAGATACTCGTACTGGGAGCTGTCTAATGTCATCGGGCATTGACGTAATCTTCCTAGGAACTGGCGGAAGCCTGCCCACCAGGGAGAGAGGCCTTCCCAGCGTTGCACTACGTCGGGACGGCGAGTTGCTCCTGTTCGATTGCGGAGAGGGAACACAGAGGCAGATGATGCACGCCGGGCTAGGGTTCAACAGGCCAACCTCCATCATGATCTCGCACCTTCACGGGGACCATGTTCTCGGCCTTCCCGGTCTCATTCAGACAATGTCGTCATTGGCGAGAGACAAACCGCTGGCGGTTTTCGGTCCAGAGGGACTATCGAGGTTCTTCAAATCCATGCATGGCACG
Source organism: uncultured Candidatus Bathyarchaeia archaeon (assembly GCA_964361545.1). GTDB lineage: Archaea > Thermoproteota > Bathyarchaeia > 40CM-2-53-6 > 40CM-2-53-6 > BA-19. The sequence goes on along the minus strand of CAYIBO010000030.1, from coordinate 12,733 downwards.
TTGGGCTTCGCATCCACCTTCCCCGTCAAGCTAACGGAGCTCAAGCCCGGGACCCGGCTGGAAAGGAATGGCTACTCAATAACCGTGGTCCTCGCAAAACACGACATCACATGTCTAGCATATGCCGTTGAAGAGAAGAAGAGGCCGGGACGTTTCCACCCGGACAAGGCGCGTAAGCTAGGAGTCCCAGAAGGTCCCCTATGGAAAGAGCTGCAGCACGGCAAGGAAGTGAAAGTTGGCGGCAAACTGGTCAGTCCCCACCAGGTTGTCGACGCACCACGGCGCGGTCTCAAAGTGGTCTATGCGATCGACACTCGCCCCAGCGACAGCGTAAGGTCCGTCGCGAAAGGGGCTGACCTTCTAATTCACGACGGAGGATTTGCGGAGGACAGAAAGGACAAGGCCAGAGAATACTATCATTCTACGGCGAGAGAAGCAGCCTCCATTGCTAAGTCTTCCAAGTGCCAGAGGCTCGCACTGGTTCACATAAGCGCAGTCACGAGGGACGACTCCATACTGGCGAAGGAGGCCAAGAGGGTCTTCAAGAACACAATAGTTGCCAGAGACCTCATAACCCTCTCGCTAAAGAGACCTTAGCATTCTCTCCACACGCTCAAGGCTTGCAAAAGGACTCTTTACAGACTCTATCACTAGATCACCATCAAACCCTGTCTCCAGAAGCGCTTTCAGAAACTTCCTCCACCTTATCGTCCCGGACCCCACCGCGAGGTGCGTGTCCACATCTCCCTTGTTGTCGTGCAGATGAACATGGCGAATGCGTCCGTTTAGCTTCTCCAGATACTCTTCCGTCTGTTTTTTCACGTGGGAGTGGCCTACATCCAAGGTCATGTCGGGGGCTTGCGGCCATTCCCGGTACAGACGGAGGAAGTCCTTGACCCGCCCGAGTACAGCGTATTCTGCTGAGATGTTCTCTATTGTAACCTTGACACCGAGTTTCTGGCCGAGGGTCTGCAGACGCTCCATGTTGCGACGGTTGACTTTCCAGTCTTCTCCAGGGTGGACCCAGCTGAGTGCTCCGTGTGTCCCGGGGTGGAGGACCCATGTCTTCGCACCCAGCAGGGCCGCGTTCCGCAGAGATCTCTCCATCCTTCTCACCACGAGTGGGCTGATTTCAGAGTTCAAGCTCGCCAGGTTGAGGTCGCAAATGGGACCATGGATCGAGTAGGACACGTCTCTGGACTTGGATATCTTGGCGAGTTGGTCAACTTTGGCTTTGTCAAGGCTGTGAAGCCCGTCGTCGAAAATCTCCCAGCTCTTGACGCGGTTCTTCCTTATTGCTCTGGGGACCTGGCCGAATTCCACGCCTAGCTGGTAGAGGGTGGAGACAGCGAGTCCTACTTTCTCTCCCGTTCCCCCATTCCTCCCGTCAACCAGTCGATAATCCCCATTAGGTCTTCTGATTCGACTTCCAAGCGGATGGGCCCAAGCGGGGATTCCCCCTCGGGCTCGCAGAACGAAACGTGTCCGGCATAGGCGACCTGCTTGTTTAGAAACGAAACAATCCGATCCTGTTCGATTCCTCTATACAGAACGGCCCTCGCTGCTGCCCGGATTCTATCTCTCTGAAGAACGAGTCGAAACTTCTCCAAACAAGAGAGATTGTCACCTTCAACCCGTAAGAAGACGCGATCTTCTCCAGCCGTTCTCTTCGACTGCGTACCGGAAAACAGGTTCGTAAGCGCCTTGGCTACTTTGTCCGGGTTCTCCGTCGGGCGGACTTCTGCCTCGGCAAAGACTCTGACCTTCGCTGGCTCAGTAGTGTTGAAAGTAGACGTTTCATCCGCCTCTTGAGATCCTGTTTCGAATCCTCGTTTTCAATCATCCTATCGGCAAGGGCAATAACCTTTCCAACTCCAACCTTCAGTTCGCGTTCGTCTCGTTCCAGGAAGTCATGCCAGTTTGTGGGCCTATCGCTTCTCTTTCTTCTAAGCAGCCTTTGGAATCTGGTCTGTGGCGACGCATGTATCGCCACAGTTACCACCTGGTAGTTTTTGCCCAGCTCGTCTATCTCTTCGATGTTTCTGGCCCCCTCATAGACAACGTAGCGTTCCTTCCGGGGTTTGAGAATCGGGACGAGCCTTCTGGCGACCGCCGCCATTCCTTCTTCTTTGCGGAGGGTAAGCATCAACCGGCCAAGGTTCCTCCGCGTCAGCTCTAGCTTTCTCCTCTTTGCCTCTTCCCGGATGATGTCGCCGGACACGAAGACTGGCGTGCTCATCTTTTCTGCCACACCTGAAGCCAGGCTTTTTCCAGCGCCCGGCATTCCCACTACGACAAGGACGGTCATCCCTGACCTTTCAGTATCCAACTGTCAGTCGGGCGGTCTTCGCCTCCGGATGGTTATTAGCTCTTAAAAGCCGATGTCCTGCAAAGGACCCGTACATCATCTTGTCAGCGGATCAGATCCGGAGTTTCATCTCAATAGACCTGGAAGATGGGCGAATACTCTCCGAAGTCGACTCGGTAGTGTCCACGCTCCTCCGCATCGGGGGAGACTTGAAGGCCGTAGAACGCGAGAACATACACCTAACCCTAAAGTTTCTAGGCAACCTAGACTCTGTGAAAATCGGCGACGTGAAATCCGCCCTGAGCAAGGTTAGATTCTCGCCGTTCCAGTTGGAGATCAAGGGAGCAGGCGCTTTCCCGAGCATGGGCCGGATGAACGTGATCTGGGTGGGACTAGGTGAAGGGTGGAGCCAGGTTCAGCAGGTCTTCGAGCAGACGGAGGCAATGCTTTCCGGGCTTGGCTTCAAACGGGAGTCCAGGGGTTTCAGCCCCCACATCACCATCGCCAGGGTCCGGTCGGGAAGAGGGAGAGACGAGATCGCGGACTTTCTCCGACGCTTGGAGGAGAAGAGCTTTGGAACCTTCAACGCAGAAAGGGTTCGGCTAAAGCAAAGCGTCCTGTCGAGTTCTGGCCCGAAGTATTCCATTCTATTCGAGGTAACAGCCCAAACACTGTAGAATCCCCAACCAGCGTCCCACTTCAAATACGCGAGCAGTTACGGGGGCGTACCAGATTGGATTCACCCCTCCAAAAGATCCTGGCCGATGTGAAAAGGAGGATCGTGCCCACTCCCCAGGAGAGGCAGTTCATGACTCGCCTCTCTCAACGATTGAAGGGCGAGCTAGAGGAGATTCTGGCCGCCAGGGCGATTGAAGCCGACGTTTCAATCCAGGGCTCCGTGGCTCGCGACACTTGGCTTCACGAAGAGCATGACCTGGACATCTTCGCGAGGTTTCCGGAGAAAGTAGACCGAGGTGAATGGACAGAGAAGTTTCTACCCGCGGTCCGCAAGGGATTCAAACGCTACAGGAAAGTAGAACGCTACGCAGAGCATCCCTACCTGGAACTCTGGGTTGACCACGATGTGAGGGTCAACATCGTTCCCTGCTACGCTGTAGACAAGGGTCGGTGGAAAAGCGCGACTGACAGGAGTCCCTATCACACAGAGTACATGCAGACGCACCTTGCCCCTGAATTGCGTGACGAGGCACGGATGCTCAAGAAGTTCATGAAAGGTATCCGCGTGTACGGTGCTGAGATTCGGATCGGGGGTTTCAGTGGAATGCTTGTGGAAACTCTCACTCTGAAATTTCGGTCGTTTGTCGAAACTCTGAAACAAGCATCACAGTGGAAAGGGTTCGTCTTCATCGACATTGAGAACGGGTCTCCTCGTAAGTTTGAGTCTGGGTTTGTAGTTGTCGATCCAGTTGACCCCGATCGAAACCTGGCTGCAGCAGTGAGGCCGGATAAGATGTGGAGCTTCGTGGCGGCTGCGAGGGAGTTTCTGATGAGACCCCGCTTCGCATTCTTTTACCCCCCAAACCCAAAGCCGAGAACCAAAAACGAATTCGTACGGAAGTTGAAGGGACCTCGCCACGATATTGTTGTTGTTCGGTTTCCTCATCCGCGTCTTGTGTTGGATGTTCTCTGGGGGCAACTCTTCAGCCTAGAGAGGGTGCTTGTCCGGCTGGCTGAACGCAGCGGGTTCGGGGTTATTCGTTGGGAGGTCTGGAGCAGCGAGGACAGTTTGAGCGCGATCATGATGGAGGTTGACAGCGCGGTTCTGTCACCTGTGCAGTTCCACGCTGGTCCGCCGGTCTCAAGGGCTGAGGAGAGCGATGCATTCCTAGCCCGGCACCTCGGAGCCCGCACTACTGTCACGGGTCCTTGGCTGAGCCAGGGCCGCTGGGTAGTCGAGAAGAGGCGCGAGGTTTCCACGATTGAAGAACTCTTGAGGAGGAGCCTGAGAGACCCTAAGTTCGGCCTCACGACTCCCAAGCAGATGGAGAAGAGCTTTCGCCGAGGTGCTCGGGTCTTGGTTAACGAGGAAGCCATGTCTCTTCTCTCCGAGCCTGGCTTCGGCGATGCTCTCTGGGAGTTCCTGGATGGTAGGCCCTTATGGCTAAGGTCGCTCCGCTCGTAGTGTCGGTGGAGGAAGCGGCCCGTGAGCCCTACAATCTAGTCCTATGTTACCCTCGGCTGGAGAAGGATTCGCTCAATGCGCGGATTCGCCAGTTATGCGAGCTCGGCGTAACCCATCTGGTCTTCCAGGGTCGGTTGAAACTGAACGGCCTGTCTGTGCTAGGGAAGGGCGTGGCGGGAATGGTTGCGGTAGGCATCCTTGGTGGCAGAAAGGTTGCTTTGAAGATTCGCAGGCTGGACTCGCGCCGTGATAGCCTGGCCACTGAGGCTAGGATGTTGCAAGCCGCAAACGCTGTAGGCGTGGGCCCCGAATACATTGGAGGCGGTCCTGACATCTTGGCGATGGAGCTTGTCGACGGAGAGAGGCTTCCCCTCTGGCTCACGGGGCTGCGAGGGAGAGGGCGGAAAAGCCGCGTAAAAGCGACCGTCAGGACGTTGCTAGAGCAGTGTCACCGTCTTGACGCTGCCGGCATAGACCACGGGGAGCTGAGCAGAGCTCACAAGAACGTTCTAGTCACTAAGGATGATTGTCCCTGCATATTGGACTTTGAGAGTGCCAGCTCCTCGCGTCGCCCCAGCAACCTCACATCTCTCACACAGTACCTGTTCCTAGGAGGCTCCTTGACTAGGAAGGTCACGAGAGTTCTTGGGCCCGTAGACCGGGACGAGCTATTGCGGTGCCTCAGGCTCTACAAGAAGGGCGAGGCGGAGACAGCCTTCCATAGCACACTGAAGTTGCTAAAGCTCTAGACCTTTTCAAGCATAGCACGAAAGATACAGCTCCAAGCGTTGCTCATGTGGGGAAAACGAGCATTCGCCGCAGGGAAAACTGCCCATTTTGGCAGTAGAGTCTTCCCCGGGCCCCAGGGGGGGTGGCGCCTGTCCCACAGAGGTTGGCGGGTTCAAATCCCGCCTCCTGCACGAAGAAAAGGGGGAAGTCAACACAGCTTCGGGCTACAAACCTGGCTCTTCCGAGCCTTATGTCAGTACTCTGACTTTCTGTCGAAAAGGCCCAGTTGCTTGGCCCGGTATTCTGCGGCTCGAAAGACCAAGACCCCGATTATCGATACGGCAAGAGTAGTCGCTGCCAAATAGCCCAAGTCAAGCAGGTATTCGCTGAGGGTTGCACTGAAGAAGCTGTCACGAATCGCCTCCAAGAAATGCGTGACTGGCAAAACCGCCGAGATCGGTTGCACCCAGCCGGGAAGGGCGGTGGGAGGGAAAATGACTCCTCCAAGGAGGAAGAATATTCCTGAGACCGACTCGCCTAGAATGAACTCCAGCCGGTGGGAGACAATGTTCACAGCGCACAGTATGTAGCCGATAGCGAGGAGGCTGGCGATGCCCAACACAATCGCCGGAGCCAGCATGAGAAGGTTGACCTTGAGCAGGTCCAGCGGAATGTTCAGATTCAGCAGTCCGTTGAAGATGGCGACGCTGAACAGGAGCGTTACGAGCACGGATATCGTCCCGTTTAGGACCGAGACGAGCCCGCGTCCGACCAAGTATGGATGCAGGGTCCCAGGGGAGATGTAGATGTTCTTCAAAACCTCGTATCTAGAACGGTCAGTGTGAATCAGCCAGCCCATAGTCATCATCACCTGGGCCACGTAGACGAAGAAAGCATTGCTCACAATCAGCCGAGCCAGAAAATCCTTGGGAAGCCCGGGACCCGAAGTGCTACTGCCGATTATTACAATGAACGCCACTATCAGCAATGAGGCCAGCGGCTGAACTATCCGGTACGTGGCGAAGAGAACTGGGTCAGTCCAGTTGCTCTCTATCTTCCAGCCGACCGCAAATGACTCACGGGCGGATCTGACGAAGTCTGCTACTGCCACCTCAATGTCAGCCTCCCCTCTCGCTTACCGAGAGACTCCATGTAGTCGAGCGCCTTCCGGGCCAGTGGCAGCAGTATGAGAGTGAAGATAGCCAGGCCGACGATGTGCAACCACACCGCTGAAAAGTCGCCACCTCCGATCGTCACCCTGCGGATCGCATCCAACCCAACTGTCAGCGGGATCAGCGTAGCAGTGACCTGGACCCAGAATGGTATTACTGATGTGTAAATGGTCGGGAAGTAGGAGCCTGAGAGGAAATAGACAGGCTCTTGGAGCAGCATATTGGTGTGCCATGCTTCTCGGCCGTAGAGCATGAAGAGAGAGGCAAACACCATGCCGAGGGCGTACAAAGAGGCCATGGTCAGTAGGAACACGAGAGATGCGGAGAATATGTCGTGCAGCTGGAAGGGCACTTGGAACACGTAGATTCCGAGCACGAGTATTCCGGCCGCCCGTATGGAAGTGTTCACCATTCCGCCAAGGGCCATGCCTAGGAGAATGGCCATTCGTGACACTGGTGCTACAAGGTACATTTCCAGGTTCCCCGTTTCCTTCTCCCAGAACCACTGGGCGGACATGTTCCAGAGGACGTTGTTCCAGAAACTGATCATCGTGCCGCCAATGATCACAGCGGCTCCCAGCGACGTGGGAAGGTTCAGCGTTCGATACAATATCACGTAGGCGCCGATGGTTAGAATCGGCAGCAGAATCTCAGCCATCAACCAAGTGACTTCCCTGTTGCTGCCCTTCAGCCGGACCCACATTCTCGCATAGGCCGCCCTGAAGTTCGCAAGGAGCACCTGCCCGAAGGTTAGGCTAGTGGTCTTCACTGGAGACCTTTGCCTACCAGGTTGATGTAGACATCCTCGAGGGTCGGCTCTGACTTTGCCATGCTGAGAACTTTCGACCCGTTCTCTCCAATGCGGCTTAGAAGGTCCGACATGATAGATTCGTCTTCAAGAACCAGCTTGAGGGTGCTGACACCTGTCTCGATGTTGTTGGTCTCTGAAAGCCCAACGACTCCTGGTATGCTCTTAACGGATTCAAGCTTCTGGAGATTGGGTGAAATCTCAATCTTCCACGACGGACGGCTGGCAATTTTGGCTTTCAGCGATTGAGGCGTATCACAGGCCAAGACTTTGCCATGGTCTATGATTCCGACTCGGTGGCACATTTCGTCCGCTTCTGCCATGTAGTGGGTGGTGAGGAGGACTGTTCTCTGTCCGTCGGCCATCCAGGACTTGATGAAGGTCCGGAGATGTTTTGCGGAGATGACGTCGAGGCCGAGTGTCGGCTCGTCTAGGAATAGGACTGCGGGGTCGTTGACGAAGCCCCGGGCGAGGTTGAGGCGTTGCTTGTAGCCTGTTGAGAGTTTGTTCATCCGGGAGTTAGCATACTCGTTGAGTTCGAGTTGTTCTATGAGCTTCTGGACCCTGTCCCTGGCCAGGTCCCTTGACAGCCCGTAGAGCTGGGAGAAGAACCAGAGATTCTCCTTGACAGAGAGGATGCCATAGCCCGGGGTTTCGCCTCCTGAGACGAGGTTGATGATTCTCCGGATCTGGCCAGCGTTCTTGACGGCTTCCAGGCCTTTGACGTATGCTTGGCCCTCCGTGGGTAGTAGGAGGGTGCAGAGTATCTTGATGAGGGTAGTCTTCCCGGCCCCGTTGGGTCCTAGGAGTCCGAAAATCTCGCCCTCGTTAACCTGTAGGTCGACACCGTCGAGGGCAACTACTGGGGCCGCCCCTTTCGGGCCTTTGAAGAGACGCTTCAAGCCTCGCGTCTCGATGGACAGGTCTCGCTTCAAGATGGATGGGCTGGGTGGAACAGTGGGCGCGAGATATGAACTTGTTCGGGATGAAACTGTCTACCAGAACCTTTCTTTGAGAGCTTCCTTCTCAGCGTCTATGAGGGCTTGGAAGAAGCCTGCGGTGGGCTTTCGGTGTCTGCGAAGAATCTCCCCGGCCGCCTCGACGGTCACGCGTCTGCCGGACAAGGTGTAGACTGCGAGCCTCCCGTGCTTGCTGACCAGCTTAGCTGTTTGCTCTGCCTTTGACGTGATTTCCTTTTCTCGCTCGGAGAGTCGCAGTCCTTTCTTGGAGAGTATCTTCTTCACCTCCTCGTCCGACAATCCCAGCACGCCCACTTGTTTCGCTCCGCAGTCGGGGCATTTTATGGTCGCGGGCACTTCCTTGACCCGGCGCATTTCCACATAGTTCCAGCAAGAGGTACACACCATCGTCTTTACTTCGTTTAGGATTCGGGCTTTCGCCGATTCGGCGAGTATCTGGTTCATCTTCTCCGTCGGGATAAGGTCGGTTCTCCGGCTGATTCTTTCCAAGCCAATCCTTGCTATCGGCGTGACTTCACCAGTGGCCTTGACAATCTTCGCTTCTATCTTTCCCTCCGCGATGGACTCCAAGATGTCCTTCGTATGGGGTATGTCAAGGTCTTTTTCCAAGGTTTCGCGTACTGCTTCTTCCATTATCACTGTGTCCTCGAAGCTCTTGGCCAGCTGGCGGAGGGTTATGCTGCTCATGTTCACCCATTTTGAAATCGCCCCGAAACGCCGGGCCACGTGCACCAGGCGTCTCTTGAACAGTCCCGTCCTCTTGGAGGCCACTATCGCAACTTCTTCTACTTTCAGGCTCGTTAGCCGTTTTAGAGCATTGAGCACGTCTTCCGCGTCCAATCCTCCAGCCGACTGGAATACGATGCGGTACGGGTCTTGCTGTATTCCGACGCTGACGCCAGCCTCGTCGGAGAGGATATGTCCGATAAGTCTCGCGAGAGTGCGATTGACGAGCGTGCCTAGATGTGAGTTGACTATGATGAAATCGTCCCATTCCTCGACGGTGAGTAGTCTGTCGCTTGGAACTGGAATCTCCTCCTCGCATTGTCCAAAGGTCTCGGACAGGGCACGGGCAAGAGTCTTGGTATCGGCAGGATACTTCTTGCTCAGGTGTTCGCAGATGCTATCGAGGTTTTTTCCTTCCCGGTAGAGTTCGTCAGTGATACGTCTTATTTCGCCCACTTCGGACGCGACATCGAAGGGTACAGGGATTTCCTCGCCGACCCAGCTGGGAATCGCTCCTGTCGGGTCTGAAATCGCCTTGACCAGTATCTTGTCTCCTCTGATGCTCTGCATTTTCCAGGCTGTCCCCCTGACGATGAACTTGGTCCCGGGCTCTCCGTATTCGGCGACGAACGCTTCGTCCAAGACTCCGACAGCTGAGTCTGTCTCCTGATCCACCACGAGGTATTGTTTTACGTCGGGTATCATGGATAGCTTGTTGAAGTAGTACTGGTAGAGTTCCTTGACCGTTTGGGGACGCATCACCATCTTGTCCTGCTGGGAGACCCAGGCGAGGCGCGGGAAGCGGGAGTGCATGTAGTTGGTTATCGCAGCTATGTCCTGTTCTGTCAGGTTCCGGTACGAGTAGGCCTTGTTCGCCAGTTCCAGCAGCTCGTTGTAGTACCATTTCCGGTTCTGTATCAGAAGACCCGCGATCTGGTGGGACAGAGCGTCGAGCGGCTTCTCCGGGACCGTGACGTCCTCAAGAGTCTCGCTCATTGCGCGTCTTGCGATGACCAACGCTTCTAGCGTATCGTCCGAGTCTAGTGTTATGATGACGCCGTCGGCCATGTGTCCCACGCTGTGGCCTGATCGGCCGACTCTCTGGATGAGCCGTGTAACCTGGTGGGGGCTCATGTACTGTATGACGTAGTCTATTCTGCCGATATCGATTCCTAGCTCCAGGCTGGACGTAGCCACTAGTCCTTTCAGCTCGCCGCCTTTCAGTGCGCGTTCTGCGGTTATCCTCGAAGGTTTCGAGAGACTTCCATGGTGGATGGAGACTGGAAAGTCTACGTCCCAGACCTTGAAGCGACTGGCCAGAATCTCTGCTATTGCCCGTGTGTTGGTGAAGAGGAGAACTGACTTGTGGTTCTCGATCATGCCCCGCATGACGCGGAGCCTCGCAGCCACTTCGGCATGTGTGAACAGTCTTCCGGCGAGCTGGTAGTCTGAGCCTGTCGGTTCTGGGAACAGTATCTGTAATCGCATCTTTCTAGCTACTGGAATGTGGACGACCTCTACCTGGCGGTTGGTTCCGACTAGGAACTGTGCTACTTTCTCGGGGGACCCGATGGTGGCGGACAGTCCGACGATTTGGAATTCCCGCTGGGCGACCCATCGCAATCGTTCCAGTCCTATTCCGAGCTGGCTTCCCCGCTTGTCCTCCGCCAACTCGTGGACTTCGTCTATTACCACGAACCGTATGTCGCGCAGGTGGCGGCGCAATATCCGCCCGGGGAGAATCGCTTGGAGAGTTTCTGGTGTTGTGATGAGCATGTCGGGCGGGCTTTTGGCCTGGGTCGATCTTTCTCTAGTCTCAGTGTCGCCGTGTCTCACTGCGACTCTGAGGTCTACTTTCCTGCCCCACCATTCCAGCCGGTCCAACAGGTCGCGGTTGAGAGCTCGTAGCGGCGTGATGTAGAGAATCTTGACTCCGGGTCCTCTCTCGGGCTCCATCAATAAGCGTGTGAGTATCGGGAGGATTGCGGCTTCGGTCTTGCCGCTGGCTGTGGGTGAGATGAGTAGAACGTTCTTTCCTTCTAGAATCGGTGGGATGGCCTTTGCCTGTGCTTCTGTGGGCTGTGTGAACCCTTTCTCTCTCACAGCGTCTGCTAGCGGCTTGGCTAGCAGGTCGAAGCCGGTGAAGGACAATGACCCGGAGCCGAGTGGCGGGGGCGTGATAAAACCTTAGAAAGGATTAAGGGCTGAGCCCTGAAGTCTCCGTGGGTTTAAGGGACGGGTCGTAGCTGAACAAGGACCTGGACAAGGCTTGGAGGGAGAGGCTTGTCAAGAACCATCTAGATCTGATAATTCTGCGTTTGTTGAAGAGCAAGCCGCGGTGGGGTTATGAGGTTAACCTTGAGATCAGGGACCGGTTCAAAGTCTACCTTAGCGCAGGGACCCTGTATCCGTTGCTGCATTCCATGGAGGAGAAGGGATACTTGCAGGCTGTCTGGGAAGCGGAAGGCGGCCGTGGTCGCAAGGTTTACCGTATTACGCAGCGAGGTGAGGAGTTCCTTCAGGCGGGGTCCCGTGCTGCAGAAGAGTTTTTGAAGCGGATTCAGTATGAGATCGAAATAGGGCCTTTCCAGCAGAAACACGTGTAGACCAGCAGGTAAGTAGTTGAGCAGTCAGATTCGAAGGTTCTGGGCGTTTCTAAAACGGAACGAAACGGCCAAGGGACTCTTCCTAGTGGGCATTGTCCTGGTCGCCGCTATAGGCATCTGGGGGGCGGTACGGCTTGGGTTGAACACTGAATACCCGATCCTAGTTGTCTCGTCTGGAAGTATGTGTCCGCCGGCTGACTGCACACTTGCTATTGGGGCCCTCATCGTGATTCGCGGCCAGGATCCCCGCACCATCCAAGCGGGCCCACCGCCTGTCGGCTCAATTATTGTCTTTAGGCCTCCGCCACCCTATTCCACCGACCCCAACTACCTAGTGGTCCACAGGGTAATCAGACCTAACGCGGTGAACCCGAGTAATTTCGACACCAAGGGCGATGCTAATGGTGGCGATGATCCCTGGGACGGAGTCCAGGGAGGAGTGCCGCCGTCAAGAATAGTCGGAGTCTACCAGTACACAGTTCCCATTCCGTACCTTGGCTCAACTATCCTGGCGATCCGTGGTTTCATGTACAATGAGCAGACAGGCCAGCCAAACCCCCAAGGTGTGGCTGTAATTGTAGCCCTGGTAGTCGCCTTGTTTGCTTTCGAGGTCATTGAGCCTTCCAAGAAGAAACCTCCCAAGGCCACGTCTCCACCCTCTCCAGAAGTACAGCCTGCGCCTGAAAAGCCTGCAGGCCCTGACGGGTCTTCCGCGTCCTAGACGGCGTCAAACGGGCTAGGCTTAAATACCCTTTATAAATAGGCGCGCTTACGCCCGCGTAGGATTGACAGGAATCATGCAGATTCTCAGAATCTCGTCCCCGAGAAAGCAGGGTGGGCAAATCCCTCGACGATTTTCCCTCGGAGATTTGAATTCTCGTGTCGGACAAAGGTAAAGCCTTCATCAATATTGAGAATGTTGTTGCTTCGGCGACGTTGAAGCAGCGGATTGACCTCAACGCGATCGTCCGGGTCTTTCCCGGCGTCGAATACCGGCCTGAACAGTTTCCCGGCCTTGTCTATCGTTTGAAGAAGCCGAAGACCGCGACTCTGATCTTTAGCTCTGGAAAGATGGTTTGCACTGGTGCAAAGTCCGAGCGTCAAGCCCGCAAGGCTGTGTTGAAGGTCGTTGACGAGTTGAAGCGGGATGGTATTGTGATCTTGGGGAGGCCGGAGATTGTGGTCCAGAACATTGTTGCTTCCGCGGGCCTCGGCGGCTACATTGACCTGGAGAAGGCGGTTTATGGTTTGAAGAAGACCA
>CAYIBO010000029.1:0-13404 GCA_964361545.1 uncultured Candidatus Bathyarchaeia archaeon | reverse complement strand
AGTTTCTCCCTCGAACTTGTCCACGAACATGCATTTTGCGCCCCGCGGAGACGCTTTCAAGTATCCAGTACAGCATTTTGACGTTGCCAAAGTCCGCACGGTAAGTGATTGTCTGGAAGCTTTCGGTTCAACCTCCTTCCAGAGCCGTCTCCTAGGGCGGTGTTATCGGATTTGGCTCCGAATGCTCACTGATCCAGCCCGTCCTACGATATTCTTCGGGCTGTCAGGAGCCATGATTCCCGGTGGAATGCGGCGTATTCTCCGAGATCTGATCGCTTTTCATGCTATCGACGTGCTCGTCTCGACCGGTGCCAACCTTAGCCACGACCTCTACGAGTCCCTTGGCGGCCGCCACTACATGGCGCACCATCATATCGACGACCCGACTTTGAGGAATATGTTCATTGACCGGGTCTTCGACACGTATGCCGACGATGTCAAGTTCACAGAAACGGATGAGTTCGTGGAGAGGTTCGCGGACACTCTTGAGCCTAGGTCCTATTCCAGCAGGGAACTATTCCAGGTCATGGGTGAACAGGTCAAGGACGAGTACGGTATACTTTCCACCGCTGCCAGGGAGAGGCTTCCCATGTTCTGCCCGGCTCTTGCGGATAGTTCGATCGGAATGGCCCTCACAGTCTACCGAAACGAGCGTATGAAGAAGGGTCTTCCAGCCATGATCTACGACCCCATGCTGGATAATCTGGAGATCATGAGCCTCAAAAGGCGCTGGGCAAAGTCCGGCGTGATATTCATCGGCGGGGGGACCCCGAAGAACTACATCCAACAGGTGATTCCCCTGGCCGAGATTGCTGGAACGCCGGTTCCACCCCACAGTTACGCTATCCAAGTAACTACGGATGATGCAAAGTTTGGAGGTCTCTCGGGATGCGAGCTTCCCGAAAGCCAGTCTTGGGGGAAGCTGGACCCGCGGGCTGAACAGTGCACTGTCCACCTCGACGCTACCATCGGCCTGCCGTTACTCGTCACGGGGATTATGGAGCATTATAACGAGTGGAAGAGCCGTGGGCGGTTGAGCATCGACTGGGGAGAGGCCTTGCAGACCCCGCCGGCTCGTCGAGCCCGGAAGGATTCAGCCTAGCGTTCCCGTTTGCTCTGAATGAACTCTTCGACCCACTGGGCCGCTTGACTGTCGGGAATCTTTACCGGCGGATACTTGAAACTGAAGGAGGATATGCTGGTCAGGGCACCACCAATCCCTCTATCCATAGCGATCTTCACTGCCCTAATGACGTCCACCACTACTCCAGCGCTATTAGGTGAGTCTTCAACCGCAAGTTTGAGGTCTATTTGGAGTGGGACATTTCCCCATTTTCTACCTCTAAGATAGATGTAGCAGATTTTCCTGTTTTTGAGGTGCGGGACATAGTCCGAGGGGCCTATCCTGGTCGGGACGTCGTAGGGTATGAGGCTGGCGACAGCGGTGGTCTTGCTGATCCGTTTGGAGTGCAACCTCTCCTCAACCGTCATGTTGAGGAAGTCAGTGTCACCGCCGAGGTTGAGCTGGTAGCTTTCGTCGACGCGGACTCCTCGTTTGAGGAAGAGGTCGACCAGTGCCCTGTGGACGATGGTGGCTCCGACTTGGCTTTTGATGTCGTCGCCTGCGATGGGGAGTTTCTTTTCTTCGAACTTCTTGGCCCAGTCGTTGTCTGAGGCGATGAATTCCGGGATACAGTTTACGAAACCGCATCCTGCTTCCAGGGCCTGTTCGGCGTAGAATCTTGCACCTTTTGCGCTTCCGACGGGGAGATAGTTTACTAGCACATCGGCATGAGAGTCCTTTAGTTCAGCGGCCACATCAACCGGTTTTGTCTTTGACCTATTGTAGACCTGGAAGGCGTTCCGCATGTGCGGGGCAACACCGTCCGAGATTGGGCCTGGCTTAACGGTCACGTCCTGGTCTGGAACGTCACTAATCTTGACGCAACAGTTAGGTTCTGTGAAGATTGCTTTGCTGAGGTCCCGCCCGATCTTCTTCCGGTTGACGTCGAAGGCTGCTACGAAGGTGATGTCATCAACTTTGTAGGGTCCGAACTTGGAATGCATCAGGCCCGTTGTGAGGTCGTTTTCTCTAGGCGGGTCCTTGTGGTAGAACTGGATTCCCTGTACTAGGGCGCTGGCGCAGTTTCCGACACCGGCTATTGCGACCCTTATCTTTCCCGTGTCAGTCTACCTCGAAGATTAGAAGGCGTATGCTGTTGGGTTCATTATAAGCCTAGAAACTTGCATCGGCACAATCTTGTGGGTCCCACCATGAAGTACGCCTTTGTGAAAGGCCCGTAGGGTATGAATTTTCCGACAATGATTCTCTGGAGGAAGCTGTCGGCTTCTGGGGTTTCTCTGTAGACCCTTTCCATCAGGCTCAGGATTCCAAGCTGCTTTTGCCCAGAAGATAAGGCGGTTGATGTTCCTGGGTGATTGGGTTTGTCAGTGGCTTCCGCTAGGTTGTGTCCTCGTACTCTGTTAGCATAGCTTGCTGCTCAACATCTGAGGGTTTGATGGTCTTAGCCTTCTCCCATTCTTCGGCCTTGATGAGCCCGCCAGCCTGTTCCTTGATCTTCTTTGCCAGTGAGGGACCGATGGTTGGAACGCTCATCAGGTCGGTAAGGCTTCGCTCTTTGATGTCCTCCACAGTCTTCAGTCCCGCAGTGTACAGCATTCGAGCACGGACCCTTCCTACACCTTCAAGACTTACGAGTTTGACCAGTTCGGACTTGACTCCCTTGGCAACTCTGACCCGCAACACTTCCAAGGGTCCGAGGAGATCCTTATGGCCGAAAAGCCGTCCCAGTTCCTGGGCCGCGAAGATCAGCCATTCAGACCCCTGAACGAGCCTAAGCAAGTCGCCGGGCTCGACCTTGCGATTCTCGAGAATCTGGTCTTCTGACGACTCGCTGATCCAGTCAAGGAGAACCTGTGTGGCTTTCAGTTCCGAGAGGAACCCGTCGTAGGCAACGGGGTCTTCGAACTGGTCTGGAACCTCGAAGGTGAACTCGTTGCTGTGCTGTATTGCCAAGAGGCCCAGCTTCTCGCCTTCGCCACCACGCGGGCGTGGTCGGGGGGCAAGGTCTGGGGTCTTCGATATCAAGTGTAGGAGGCTGAAATCTGTCAGCTTATCGGCCCTGTTATAGAGCCCGTCCCGGAGGATCACCGCGGACTCGGGGTCGATGTACAGCTCTGAAACGCGCTTGCCGAACCTTGTGGCGGAAAGCTCCTTTCCCTCCATGGCCAGCATTTCCTCCGTGCACAGGAATCGGAGAATCTCGCCGATCTTTCCCTTGATCATGCGGGGTCCGTACTGGTGGGCGTAGAAAGTTCGGCTGAAGAAGTCGTAGAGGCCATCTTCGGTTCGAGCGTAGCCTGCTGCAACGGTGGAGAGAACGTGCGGTCTCAGGACTCGTTCCACGGCGAGCTTGGACCAGAGCCTTTCAGGCTGCGAGAGAACATAGTTCTCCATCAACCATTCTGCTTCGTCAGGGTTGCGGGCGATGAGAAGTGACTCGCCGAACTTGTCATACTTGGGCCGGCCCGCTCTCCCACAAAATTGCTTGTACTCTAGAACGCTAATGGGATACCGGCCATAGCCTGCCTCGTAACGCTCGTAGCTGCTAACGATGACCGCCCTTGCGGGAAGGTTGACGCCAGCGGCCAGCGTCGGGGTGGCGGCCAGAATCTTGATTCTGCCCCCACGAAAGGATTCTTCGATTATCCCGCGATGAGTCCCCGTCAGACCCGCGTGGTGAAACCCTGCGCCTGATGCTGCTTGGCTTGCGAGGGCCTCGCTGAGGCGTGTCTTCTCGCCAGTTGAGAGGATGCGCTCGGCAAGGGTCTGCAGGGCCCTCTCTTCAGGTTTGAGAAGACGGCCTCTCAACGCCAGGGCTGCCTTTCGTCCCATCTCCACTGCTGACCTGCGGGTCTCTGTGAAAACGAGAGCCTGGCCGCCCCCACTGAGAACGTCTAGCGCAATGTCTAGGGCTGGAGTGTTCGTCAGACCTGCTACAAGCCTGCTTGTTCCATCGTTGAACTGTACCTGTCCCTCATGGTAGATGCCCTCGCGAAGAGGAACAGGCCGCCATTCCGTCGTGACGGAGCCCGCGTTTAGCCATTCTCCCACTTCTTCCGCATTGCGGACGGTCGCGCTTAGGGCGAGAACCTGAATCTTGGGGTTAATCTCTGTCAGCCTAGTTAGAACAACCTCCAGAGTGGGTCCTCTGTTATGCTCGGTGAGAAGATGGATTTCGTCCGCGACAACTAGTGTAAGTTCGCTCATCCAAGGCGCTTTGTGTCTCAGCAAGGAATCCGCTTTTTCGTTGGTTGAAAGAATAACATCGTAACGGCCTAACCACGGGTCTGAACTGTCGTAGTCGCCTGTCGAGATTCCGACTCTTACTCGTTCGCCGCTGGGTTTCTTGATGGAACTGTACTTCTGGAATTCCTTGTACTTCTCGCTGGCTAGGGCTCTGAGGGGTGCGAGGTAGATTGCTTTCCCTTGGCGTTCTAGTACGTGTTTGAGGATACAGAGTTCGGCGATAAGGGTCTTGCCGCTGGCAGTTGGACTGGCTAGTACGAGGTTCTTTCCGTCTAGGACCCCTGCTTGTACGGCGTCTTCCTGTGGTGGGTAGAGCTGGTCTAGACCTTCCCCTTCCATTAGCTGGACAATCTGCTGATCCAGGGGAAGATCTCGAATTCTCACGTTACGATTACTCTTCAGATCTTAGCCTGCGGTTCTCTTTAGCCTTCCGGGTTTCGGGGAGTAGAGTATTCCGTCTTTGACCAGTTGCCCTATAAGACGGCGGGCTTCCCTTTCCTCAATCTTCTCCCGTTCAGCGACAGCCGCTACCACCACGCCCTCTTCGACGCTTCCCGTGTCGCGTTCCAGCTCGGCGACGATCTCGATAACTTTCTGCATGGAATCACGTATGCTCCGTGGCTTTCCGGTCATGATCACGTCGATGTCCATGGACCCGGTCTTCACATCGACTCCCGCGTCGCCAAGCGACACGGTCATGATTCGTATCGCGCTTCTAGCATCCTCCACCGTGACCTGGTTTCTTAGGAAAGCCCGCGCCCTGGCTTCGGCCAGTCGAACAAGCCCTTCCAACTGTCGAGGCGTTATGGCTATAGCGGCTTCAGCGGCGCCGCTTTTTGAACGCATCTTGAGATAGAAGTCGTGTAGTTCCTTGACGGCCTCGGGTGTGAGAACTGGGACGATCCTTTTGGCGTAGCTGATATATTTTCGTAGAAAGTCCGGCGGGAACGGCGCTGCTTCAGGGTTAAGCTGGGTCCTGTGAAGTGTTAGAATGTGTTGCGACATTCGCGAGTCCGCCTCCTCTTCCGGCTGGTCCTTCAGGATGAAGATGAGGTCGAAACGCGAAAGTATTGTAACTGGCAGGTTGATGTTCTCGGCAACGTTCCTGTGTGGCTCGTAACGGCCCAGGGCGGGGTTGCCGGCCGCTAAGACGGCAGCACGCGCGTTCAAAGTGGCGACTATTCCTCCTTTGGCGACGCTGACGGTCTGCTGTTCGAGCGCTTCGTGTATAGCGACCCGGTCGTCGGGCCGCATCTTGTCTATCTCGTCAATACAGGCGACACCTTTGTCGGCGAGAACGAGAGCTCCAGCTTCCAAAACCATTCCCCCCGTCTTCTCCCGAAGGACAGCGGCAGTCAGACCAGCTGCGGTAGTTCCACGACCTGAAGTATACAGGCCTCGAGGGGCAATTCGAGACACGTATTGAAGCAGCTGACTCTTAGCCGTTCCAGGATCCCCGATGATGATTATGTTTGAATCTCCTCTGATGCCAATTCCGTCTGGGAGCCGCTTCGAGACCCCGCCGAACAGCAGGTAGAGTACTGCTTCTTTGACGTCCTCGTATCCGTAGATGGAGGGTGCGAGGCTGAGGATGAGTTTGCGGTGGACCCAGGGGTCCTTTGCAGCGTCTAGGATCTTCTTTTCGTCCTCAGGTGTGATTTCGACGATTTCGGTTTCTTTGCCTACAACCTCGATGCAGTTTGCTTCGAGGTACAGGTTGAAGGTTCGCAGTCGGCCTTTCTCGCCGACATACTGTTTCTCGGCGCGGACGATGGCTGTGAGGGCTATGCGGTCGCCGGGACGGGCTGTGTCAACAAGGTCCTCTTCTAATCTAACATCAAGATATCGGGGAAGCTGGCCTGGGGGAAGGTCCTCGGGACGTTCCTGTATCCGCGCCTCCTGCGTGTTCTTGAACTTTGACTGTTCTTCCAGAAGCTCGAAAGCTGTCCGCTGTTTGCAACTTGGACAGGTGCTGCCTGGACCGCGCATGAGGTCGCCTGTCTGCTCTTCCCGGACTATCTCCAAGCATTTCCGGCACCGGAAGACAGCTTGTATGATCGTGGGCCTGACCTGGCTGGCTCTGACGACTATTCCTTCGACCAGGGCCATCTTCTTGAGGTGCTCGGCTCCAATACGTCGGAGGGCGTTTTTCTCTGGGAGACGGCGGAAGCGGGCGACTATCCGACCGACGTGCTCGGCGTATTCGGGGTCCTCAACCCGCATCTGGGCGGTGGCTGCTGAGCTGGCGTATCCGACGTAGTCGTCAGGACGCTCTACAACGCTGCGGGCTAGGGCCGGGTCAAAGGAGATGAGGTCTTCGAAGTCGATGACGAGTGAGCGTCCGTTGTTGACGGCGACTTGGGCGAGTCGCTTTCGGTACTTGGAAACTACTGCTTCGGATTCGAAGGAGCGAAAGAAGTCCTGGAAGGCGTCCTCTGGACGCGATGTTTCAGGTCTAACGAGGGCGGTCAAGAGGTGTGTTCACGTCCGAGAATATCCTTCTTCCACGTGTCTACGGCGTTGCGGATCTTCTCGTAGAGGGCCAGCTCCTCTGCTGTGAGGTTGGAAGTGAGTTCTGAGGTCTGCTCGCCCGAAGCTCCCAGAGAGGCGATTTTCTTGACACGGATGCCCACAATATCGCGGGCTAGCGCCAGAGCCTTGTCCAGGTCGCGGGCCTTGTTCCGGTCCTTTGCCTCTTGGCTCCTGAGGTCTCGGATTAACCGGCGGATCTGGAAGTAGAAGGAGCGGGATAGTTTCGGGACTTGTCGGGAGGCGGGAAGGGTCTCCCGGTAGTGGGTGGTTGATAACGTGTTGAGGGTAAGTTGATCTTCTTCTCTGAACCGGGCGTATCCCATTTGGACAAGGTGGTGGGCTACCCAGAGGGGAAGCTCAAGCTCCTGCCCCATCCGGTAGGGTCCCAAGACCCTGTCTCCTATTCTTGTCTCGGGAAAATCTCGCAGAAAGCTGATTCTTGAAGGCGAGTTTTCGAATTCCGTGTCTACTATCTCTACTATGGAGGGCTCTCTTTCCAGCTTACTCGCCTCGGGCTCACGACCTCCAACGGGAACACCATAAATCGTTTTGAACAGAAAATTCCATCAGTTACACTACAATTAGTCTGGAGAGGTGGGCGAAAACAATCTTTTCTATAGCCGGGAAATCACAGCGACAGCTGACTTTCATGGAAGCTGCGCTCTGGACGGAGAAGTACAGGCCCAAGACCCTCGATGAAATCCAGGACCAAGAAGAGGTTGTTTCCCGCCTGAAAGAGTTCGTCAAGAACGGTACTATGCCGCATTGTTTGTTTGCGGGCCCGCCGGGAACCGGCAAGACAACCGCCGCGCTCTGCTTGGCGCGCGACCTGTTTGGTGCGCGGTTTCAGGATGTGTTCATGGAGCTCAACGCGAGCGACGAGAGGGGAATCGATGTAGTTCGTACAACGGTGAAGGAGTTCGCCAGGATGGCGTCCCTAAGCACAGTCCCCTTCAAGATTCTCGTGTTGGACGAGGCGGACAACATGACGGGTGACGCGCAGCATGCGTTGCGCCGGACCATGGAGAAGTACACTGACACGTGCAGGTTCGTTCTATGCTGCAACTATTCTGGCAGGATTATTGAGCCGATACAGTCCAGATGCGCGCTCTTCCGTTTCACGCCTCTTCCTGAAGACAAGATCGCCAGTTATCTCAGCTCTATCGCGAGGCAGGAGAGCCTCAAGGTATTGGACAGCGGGCTGAAGTCCGTCGTCGAAGTAGCCGAAGGCGACCTGAGGAAGGCGATTAACGCGCTCCAGGCGGCTTCCTCAATGTCCAAGTCAATCTCAGAGGAGACGATCTACAAAGTTGTGGGCCGGGCGAAGCCGACTGACGTCCATGCGATGCTAGAGCATGCTTTGAAGGGGGATTTCATCAAGGCACGAGAGGAGCTTCGAGCGCTTCTCGTCAAGTACGGGATTTCAGGGTCCGAGATAGTCCGCCAGATACACTCAGAGATATTCCGGCTGGTCATTCCGGAGAAAAAGAGGATCAGCCTCGTGGAGGCGGTGGGAGAGATTGACTTCAGGCTAGTCCAGGGCGGCGATGAGGAAGTTCAGCTGAGCGCGCTTCTTGCCAGGCTTGCTGCCGAAGCCTCAGCCCAGAAGGGAGCCTAGAGGGCTACGTCCGAACCCTGGACTGTGAAGCATAGACCCAAGACGACTGAGGAAATCGCAGGTAACAAGCTTCCCATCGACAAGCTCCGGCAGTGGCTGGAGTCCTGGTCGAAAGGCAAGCCCTCGAAGGGGGCTGCGCTACTCCACGGACCCCCCGGAGTGGGTAAGACTGCTGTCAGCGAAGCTGTGGCGCGGGAGAGGGGCTGGGACCTTGTAGAGATTAACGCGTCCGACAAGAGGAGCGGTGAAGTTCTCTCTAGGATTGCCGGGATGGCCTCAACGCAGTCGACCCTTGGCGGAAAGGGGAGGCTGATACTTCTCGACGAGATTGACGGAATCAATCTCAGAGAAGACCACGGAGCGGTTACCGCCATTCTTCAAGTCATCAAGGAGTCACAGTTTCCCATCGTTCTGACCGCTAATGATCCTTGGGACCCGAAGATCCGGCCATTGAGAGAGGCATGTTTGCTGATAGAGCTGAAGGGGCTTGGTGTCAGGGATGGTCTTCCCCTCCTGAAGAATGTCTTGGCGAAGGAAGGGGTGAAGGCGGAGGAGGAAGCTCTCAAGTTTCTTCTTGAGAAGAACAATGGAGACATACGGTCTACCCTTAACGACCTCCAGGTTCTAAGCGGCCAGCGAAAAACAGTCGGAATGAATGAGGTGAAATGGCTTTCCTGGCGTGATAGGACGGAGTCGATTTTCGAGGTTCTTCGACTGGTCTTCAACAGTACGACAGTTGCGGCTGCCCGTAGGGCCACATCGCTGTCAGATGTGGACCATGAGATGCTTTTTCAGTGGATTTTCGAGAACGCGCCCTACCAGATTCCCAATCCTCAAGAGTTGAGCGAGGCGATCTGGGCGTTGGCAGAGGCTGACTTGTTCTATGCGAGGATCAGGAGGACCCAGGACTGGCACCTACTGTCCTATGCGCTAGACCTGATGACCGCGGGAGTTGCGATGGCGAAGAGGACCCCGACGGGTGGGTTTGTGCCCATGAAGTTCCCGCAGAGGATCATGTCGATGTCCAGGACCCGCGGGACAAGAGAGCTGCGGAGAGGCGTGGGTGCAGCGATCGGGTCCAGGTGCCACTTGTCGTCCAGAAGAGCCGTACAGCTCTATCTTCCGCTAGTCCAGCTCGTCTACGAGCATGACAAGGAGAAGTACGGTGAGATCGCGGACTGGTTAGAGTCGAGGGAAAGACTGGACGAGTTGTTGTCGGCCGAATGACAATAGGGTCCTAGCGGTTCCTGAGAACTAGGGCTCCTCCGATGAAGGCGATGATTGTGAAGACGATTTCGGCTATGAACAGTGCCAGGAGCTTAGGCATGGTGCCAAGTATGACCGAATCGAATTCCTCCCGGGCTACACCGGGTCCCGTGTTTATTGTGGAAGCTCCTATGGCACCCATAGCGCCTACGAAGATTAACAACATTCCTACTGTTATCATGGCTTCTCGCAAAGTCTCTCTGCCTCTCTGACGCCCCGCTGAACGGTGCCGAAAATAAAACTTCCTGAGGGCGTTCTCTATGGTCGGCGGCCGTTGACATTGTACTGGCTGCGGATTACTTCTTGAGGGCCAGGTTGATGAGCTGTCGTGTTACGCCCAGATAGGTGGCGTAGTTTAGGGACTCCTTGATCGCTTTCGGTTTCAACCTCGCCGAGATGAACTTGTCCTCCCCTAGAACCTTCTGGAATGGAATGCGTTCGTCTATTGAACGCATGGAGCATTTTCTGACCCTCTCGTGCGCCTCTTGTCTAGGCACGCCAGCCTCGACGAGGAGGTTGACGACTCTCTCGGCCAGTAGGAGACCTTCGGAGAGCTCGAGGTTCCGTCTCATGTTCCCGGGAAACACTTCAAGACCCTTCAGGACCCTATTGGTCAGCCGAAGCATTTCCTCGGTCAGAATGAAGCTCATTGGAAAGATGAAGCGTTCATTGGCCGAGTTGGAGAGGGCGCGCGCATGCCAGAGAGCTATGTTCTCCATGGCGGGGATGGTAAGACCCCGGACCAGTTTGGCGAGACTGGAGACTCTCTCGCTCAGCTCAGGATTGCGCTTGGAAGGCACGGCGGAACTTCCCACTTGCTTTTCTCGCTCGAAGGGTTCCATGACCTCGGATATCTCGCTCCTCTGAAGGTTGCGGATCTCAGTGTCAACCTTGTCCAGGCTCGAGGCTAGAAGATCGAGACTGGACACGCCTTCAGCGTGAATGTCCCGCTGCACAACCTGTGTGACAAGACCCGCCGGCTTGAGACCGACCCCTTTCAGAGCCATTGCCTGTATCTTCAACGCGTTCTTCCCGAGTCCGGCTCCTGTGCCGACTATTCCCAGGACCTTTCCAACAAGGGCACGTTGTCTAACCTCCCTAAGCCTTTGCTGGTGCCTCCTGACCTCTTCCAGCCATACGGCCAGTTTCAGTCCGAAGGTGACGACTCCTGCGTGTCGGCCGTGGGTCCTAGCCACTGTCATTGTGTTGCGGAATTTTCGGACCATGCGGGTAAGGATCCCTTCCAGCTCGTCGAGTTGTTTCGTGATGAGTGTGAAGGCTTCCTTGAAGAGGAGTGCGGTGGTGGTGTCCTCGATATCGTAGCTGGTTAGTCCGTAGTGGACGTATCTTTTCCCTTCGCCAGAACAGGCTTCGGAGAGTGCGTGCACCATGGACATTAGGTCGTGGCGGATCTCTTTCTCAATCTCTTTGCATCTTTCAAGCGTCACTGTCTTCGTGTTAGCGTTCTTCGCTATCTCGTCAGCCGCAGCTTTCGGAATATCGCCAACCGATGCTTGGGCCTTGGCAATGGCGGCTTCCACGTCAAGCCACTTCTGAAGCTTGTTCTCCTCGTCGAAGATGCGCCTCATCTCCTCGCTACCATATCGGCCTGTGTCAATGGGGAGAGTGTCGATGGGAAGTATGGGCAATTCTTGCGACCGAGCGAGACTCGGTCAGGGTATGATATTAAACAGCTTGGAAATTTGCTGGTTGCAGGGTTGACGGGGGTCTGCGGGGTCCTGGGAACTCAAGAGACCAGCGTAGCCTCGGCAATTGACAGCATGCTTAAGGCGATGTGGAGGCGGGGGTCGAGCACCCGGTCTTTCACAACCCGGGCGGGAAAGGGACGCTATGCCGGAATCGGAATATGCGACCGTCCTCTTCAAGCTTCCACCGGTTTACAGTTTCACGGAGACTTAGTCGTCGCTGTTGATGGCTTCTTCTATGACCCAACAAAGCTTGCGAAAGAGGCTCTGCGGAAGGGGCAACCGCAATCCCTCTCGGAACTGCTGACGATACCAGGAGCGTTTTCCTTTGTCGCGGTGGCCGGTGAGCAGCTGTACGCAGGACGGGATCCGGTGGGCCAGAAACCCCTCTACTACGGTAAGAGTCCGAACGAGGTGCTGGCTGTTGCGAGCTTGAGGTCACCACTTGCAGCAGTAGGAGTAGAGAGTCCTGAAGCTGTTCCTCCGGGTTCTGTCCTTGCCACTTCCAAAAGGAGCTTCACCCAGTTTGGAGATGGACACCAGCTGGAAGGATCCGGATCAAGCGCTGCGTCAGAGGAGGAGGCTGTGTCCAGACTTGGCGAGTTGTTCCACGAAGCTGTCTCTAAGGGGGTCCCGCCGGGGTCTGGAATTGCCTTTTCGGGAGGGCTGGACAGTGCGCTTGTTGCGGTTGCGTGTAAGAATGCTGGCAAGGGCCCTGAGCTGGTCACGGTTGGTGTGGAAGGCCAGCCGGAGCTGGAACATGCTCATCGAGTAGCGACTGAGTTGGGACTTCCTATAACAATCTGCGAACTGTCATCCTCCGAGATTATTGATTCGTTAGGAGAAGTGGTCGGGATTGTTGAGAGTACAGACCCCGTGGTGGTGGGTGTCTCTGTTCCGTTCTATTTTGCTTGTCGAAAGGCTAGACAGATGGGGCTAAGCACGATAGTTGCTGGGCAGATGAGCGACGAACTGTTTGGGGGCTATGCGAGGTTCGAGGAACTGGCGATAAAGGGCGAGTTCAACCTGGTGGAATCGGAAATGTGGAAGAGCGTTCAGATGGCACCGTCCAACGATTTCGAGCCGGGAGACAAGGTAGCTGTTTCTCTGGGTCTTGAGCTAAGATGTCCGTTTGCTTACATTCCTCTGGTGGAATATGCTCTTCAGCTGCCAGTTTCCCTCAAGGTGAGCGTTTCACGGGGGAGAGTGGTTCGAAAATACGTTCTCAGAAGATTGGCTGGGAAATTGATGCTACCGGATATGGTTGTGAACCGGCCGAAAAAGGCTGTTCAGTATTCCAGTGGGGTCCAGGGGGTTTTGAAGAAGGAGGCGAAACGAAGAAACAAGGGCCTGAACGAGTTTCTCGAATCTTTCGAGGATTAGGATTCTGCGCGCCATGTTTCGGCATAGGAAACTTGATTAGCGGAACTTCGTGCCAGCGCGTATTCGTGGGGCCGTCGTCTAGCTTGGTCTAGGGGACTGAAACCCCGCCCAGAGGATACCAGAGTCCAACATTGGACGGTGACCCTGGGGCGCTGGCGACCCCGACAAGAATCGGGGCCAGAGGTCGTGGGTTCAAATCCCACCGGCCCCACTAAACAACATCGCCTATCCGGGCAGGATTCTTGCTTGTTTTGGGCCGTTGCGCTAGATAAACGAACAAGGGTCGAGCTGGCAGGCCGAGTAATACTCGCCCGTTTCATCTGTATGCGTTGAGGCCGCAGGGAGTGGACCGAGTTGAGGTCGATGGTCGAAGGTTGGTTGGGTCCTCAAAGTCGTTCCTTGACGCTAGAGGTGGAGGCTCAGAGAGCAAGGCCCGGACTATCTTGGAGTTCCCAAGGTCAAACAGTGGGGAAGGCCTTCTTTTCCAGAGAATAGCCAACTCCCTCCAAGGGAGAGGAGTGAAGCTTGCCGACATTATGGCCAATGTTAGACGGTATGAGCGTAGGGGT
>CAYIBO010000028.1:0-13472 GCA_964361545.1 uncultured Candidatus Bathyarchaeia archaeon | reverse complement strand
TTGAGAGAGGGCTCGTCCCGGAACCGTGGTCGGGACGCTCAGAGAAGCAACATTAGTGCCGCCCGTATTGTGACGGAGGTTGTCAAGACTACTCTGGGTCCTAGGGGCATGGACAAGATGCTTGTCGATAGCCTGGGAGATGTCACTGTTACGAGTGACGGGGCTACTGTGCTCGACGAGCTTGATGTTCAGCACCCTGCGGCGAAGATGCTGGTCGAGATAGCGAAGACCCAGGATGATGAGGTCGGTGATGGCACCACTACCGCTGTCGTCTTGGCGGGTGAGCTTCTCAAACGTGCCGAGGTGCTTCTGGACCTGGGCCTTCACCCAACCGTGATTAACGCTGGGTTCCGGAAGGCTGAGGAGAAGGCCATGGAGATTCTCCGCGAGATTGCGAAGCCTGTTGACCTGAAGGATTCTGAGACTCTTCGGAAGATTGCTGTTACTGCCATGTACGGCAAGAGTCTCGGGGCTGCGACGGAGCATTTTGCGAAGATTGCCGTCGATGCTGTCAACCAGGTGATCGAGAAACGGGGCGATGGATTCTCTGCTGATATTGAGAATATTCAGCTGGTGAAGAAGGAGGGTAAGAGTCTCCTCGACACTGAACTGGTCTGGGGTGTTATCGTGGACAAGGAGGTTGTCCACCCTGGCATGCCGAGGCGTGTTGAGAAGGCGAAGATCGTGTTGCTGGACACGGCGTTGGAGATGGAGAAGACGGAGTTCAGTGCTGAGATCAAGATTTCCAACCCGCAGCAGATGCAAGCCTTTCTGGACGAAGAGACGAAGCTGATGAAGGACATGGTTGAGAAGGTCAAGGCTTCAGGCGCCAACGTAGTTCTATGCCAGAAGGGCATTGACGAAGTTGCACAGTCTTTCCTGGCTAAAGCGGGAATTCTGGCGGCTCGGAGGATCAAGAAGTCGGACATCGAGAAGTTGTCCAGGGCGACCGGTGCGCGGATAATCACTAACTTCGACGACTTGCGAAGCAGCGACCTAGGCGTTGCGGGGCTGGTCGAGGAGCGAAAGTTGGGTGATGACAAGATGATTTTCATCCAAGACTGCAAAGATCCCAAGAGCGTCAGTATCCTGATTCGCGCGGGTCTTGAGCGGATGGTGGATGAGGCGGAGCGGGCGTTGAAGGATGCGCTGTCTGTTGTGATTGATGTTGTGAAGAAGCCGAAGATTGTGGCTGGCGGCGGTGCGGTGGAGACGGAGCTGGCGAAGAGGACTCGGGAGTATGCGACAAAGATTGGTGGTCGGGAGCAGTTGGCTGTGGAGGCATTTGCTGATGCAATGGAGGTGATTCCTCGAACTTTGGCGGATAATGCGGGCCTGGACCAAATTGACATTCTTGTCGGATTGAGGGCTGCTCATGAGACCAAGGGCGTATGGAGCGGCATCAACGTGTACAATGGCGAAATTGTGGACATGTGGAAGGAAGGCGTACTGGAACCGCTAAAGGTGAAGGAGCACGCAATTGGGTCTGCGGTCGAGGTCGCATCGATGATATTGAGGATTGACGATGTGATTGCGGCTTCCAAGCCTCCGCCCATGCCGAAGGGCGGCGGCGGGCCTCCAATGGAATAGATTCGGAAAAGCCTTAACTGAAACATATTTTCCCGGGACCGTTCGCTCCGGTAGTATAGCCCGGTCTACTGTTAGGCCGAGAGTATGCCGGACTCTCGATCCGGCGACGCGGGTTCAAAAGCTAGGTTTGGCTGAGTTTCCCGCCCGGAGCACCAGAACAAATCTTGGCCAGGGTCATTGTCGTGACGGGAACGCCGGGTGCTGGCAAGACCACTCTGGCCAAGGGTCTTGCAAAGGAGCTTGGGCTTCAACTCGTGGATTTGGGCGAGCTTGTGAAACGGGAACGGCTCTACGCGAGTTATGACAGAGCGAGGAGGTCTTATGTTGTCGATGAAAGGCTTGTGCGTAGTGCTCTACGGAAAATGCTGCGGACAAGTAGCGTTGTTGCAACCCACTTCCTGGGAAGCATCATGCCTCGCAACTCTGTGAGCCTTGCTCTTGTACTGAGACTTGACCCTGTTGTCTTGTACAGGAGGCTGCGGGCGAAGGGCTGGACTCGTAAGAAGGCTTGGGAAAATGTTGAGTCGGAATTGCTGGACGTGTGCTATTCTGAGGCGGTTAGGATCTTGGGCAGGCGTAGGGTTTTTGAGATTAATACGACTGGTAGGTTGAGGTCTCGGGTCCTTGAGGAGGCTTTGAGGATCATCAAGCGGAAATCTAAGGGCCGTGGGCGAAGGGTGGACTGGTTGATTGTCTACGACCCAATCACTCTTGGTAGGAGGCTGAAGGTTGGATAAGCGGTTCCTGATTGTTGAGTGTCCGCGCTGTGAGACGGTTCAGGTGGTGGATGGCCGGTTCAAGACGCGGTCTTGTGCGAGTTGCGGGAAGCGGTTTGAGATTGAGGGTTTAGCGGTGTTGGGGAGTGGGAAGGATGCGCGCGAGGCCCGTGAGCTGGTGGCTGTTGTCAAGGCGCGTTTGGCTAGTCGAAACTAAACATGATATAGTTCCGGCTAGCACGGCGAGCCTCAGGGTTTAGGAACTGTCATCGACCGCGGATCGCAAGTTTATGGAGGAGTTGTCGAACCTTCTCCTGAAAAATGTGAGCGTCCTCACCTCGTCGGGTAAGTCGTTTGTGGGGACGTTGACGGGTGTGGATACGGATACTATGAGTGTTTGTTTGACGAATGCGAAGAGTGATGCTGGTGTGGGGATTCACAAGTTGTTCTTGAATGGCGAGACTATTGTTCAGATTTCGAGTTTCGAGAAGCCCTTTGACCTACAGAGTCTCGGTGATCGTTTGGAGCGGGTGTTTCCGCGTATGGTCAGGGTGATGGATGATGCGGGTGTTATTGTGGTGATGGACCGGATTCGTGTGACGGAGAAGGGGATTATTGAAGGGTCTGGGCCGGCTGCGGAACGGGTCCAGAAGGTGTTTGAAGAGTTCATACGGGATAAGGGCGGAAGAGCATAGCCTAGTAACGGGTTCTGTTCGCGACTCGCGGGTCTTGCGTCTCAAGGCTGTGTTGACTTACCCCCTTTTCCAGAGAGTCGTTTCTGTCTGCCGGGTGTTCTGGGCGATTTTTACGGTTCTGGGCTTGGAATGGGCTTCGACAGGGTCGGCGGGACCCGTGAGGATCAGTGGATTCCCCGTATGGAAGGTCAGCAGTTGAAAACCGCGGGCTTGGTTTCCGCGAGGCGGCCCGTTTCAGGCGCGATTTCCAAATCCAGGCGCAGAAGTCGCGAGAAAAACGGGAACGGTTCGGACAGTTTCACCGTCCACTCAAAGGACCTTATGGGCCGTGCCGGGGTCCTCCGAACAAAGAGCGGGGCGTTCCTGACCCCTCACATGTTTCCCGTTGTGAATCCTAACAGTCACGGCTTCAGCCAGGAATTCCTCAACGAGCTGGGCATCCATGCCATCATGACCAACGCCTACCTGCTTAGACGGGCAAGGCTGGACAAGAAGCCCGAAGATGTGCATGAGACCCTAGGGTTTCGTGAGACAGTTGCCACCGATTCTGGAGCCTACCAGATTCTCGAATACGGACATGTGGCGGTGAAGCCGCGAGACATCGTCGAGTACCAGGAACGGATTAACAGCGACATAGGAGTCATTCTGGACTTTCCCACTGGTTTTCGAAGCGACCCTTCTAGAGCAGGTTGGACTGTAGATGAGACGGTCAAGAGGGCAGATGAGGCTCTGCGCGTCAGGACCCGGAACGATATTCTCTGGGTCGGACCCATACAAGGCGGCATCCACCTTCGGGAGATTGCGAGATCAGCCCTGGAGATGAGCAAGCGCGACTTTGCCATCTACGCCCTCGGAAGTCCAACGGAGGTGATGGAATCTCAACGTTTCGATTTGCTGGTGGACATGATTGTCACTGCGAAGAAGTTCGTCCCCCCCGGTAAACCCTTCCACCTTTTCGGGGCGGGACATCCTTCACTGTTCGCCTTCCTCGTTGCTCTGGGATGCGACCTCTTCGACTCCGCAGCCTACGCCCTGTACGCCCGAACGGACCGTTACATCACATCCGAGGGAACCGTCCGCTTGGAAGACATGGAAGAGTTTCCGTGTCTATGCGAGGCTTGCAAGGGAAGAACCCCCCGCGAGGCCAGGAGGCTCAAGCCACCTGAAAGAGAGCAAATACTCTCCAAGCATAACCTGCAGGCATGCTTTTCAGAACTGAGGAAGATAAGGGAAGAGATACGGAAAGGGCGGCTCTGGGACCTTCTCGAACTCAGAGCTCACACGCACCCTGCAATGAAAAGATGCCTGAATAGAATAGCGCAATACTCAGACCTGCTAGAACGTTTCACTCCTGTCTCCAAGCCTCGTGGAATATTCTACTTTGGAAACATGAGCGACCAAAGGCCCGAGGTCGCTCGCTACAGGGTTAAGGTCAAGAAGGTCGCCGTGCCCAGGTCCAAGTTCCTTCTCTTATTGCCGGGGAGGTGGAGAAGGCCGTATCGAGAGGACCCCAGATACCAGCCCATCGTCAACCATGTCCGGAACCTGGAGGGCATGGCAGTATGCTTCTACTCGGTTCCTTTCGGACCCGTTCCACTTGAACTGGACGAGACATATCCCGTCGCCCAGACCGAGAGCCTGGACCCCGAAGACTCGAACCTCTACCAGACCAAGGCTGAGATGGTCCGGGATTTCGTGCGAAGACTTTCTCCCAGATTAGTGTTCATCGCCCGAGAAAGCGAATACGGAGATGCCGTCATGAAGGAGATTTCCAAAGTGGTTCCAGGGTCAAGGATAGTGTCGGTGTCGGGAAAGAGTCTGAGACCGGATGCCTTCGTGAGTCTCATTGAGAAGAAAGTTGCAGGGGTTGGTTAGGCGTACATTCTGTGGAGCGATTTTCGGGTAAGCCTTGACTTCTGGTTCCACTCGCGTTCGATGAACTTCGCGTCCTTCACCAGCTCATCGACCTCGACACGGAAATTGTAGGCCTTGGCTATCTTCCGAATGGCGAGGGCTGCAGCCGCGGGGTCTGCTCTTGCAGGCTCAGCGTAGGGTAGGACAGCGACAGCGGGGAAGTCGTGGATTTCAAACTCGTTCAGCATTATGGCCAGTGGGCCGTAGACGAGGAGACCCGGCTCCAGTATCGGGGCCTTGAAGATCTTGGCCCGGTCAAGATAGGCGCCAGTGGGTACTACGGCGAAATCATGCTTGTTGTTCTTGAAGGCAACATCCAAGCCGCCTACCAGAATCGCGTCTTTGAACTTCTCCTCTACTGCCCAGTTTGCTATGACCTTTGCGAATTCGGCCTCTTCGCTTCTGTGGGGAGAGAACTCTAGTTTGACCAGCACGGTCTTCCGTTTCGAGTAGATCTCGAAGGGTGTGACTAGGCCTCCGTCTGCTGTTCCGACCCAGGGTGGTGGGTTTGCGACTTCGACAAATCCTATGCGGTCTGCTTTGAGGGCGTGTATCATGTAGCTGGTTGCGATGTACCCTGTTTGGCCGACCCCGTGGAAGCCAGTGACTAGAGTAGAGCCTTTCAGTTTCTTCCTCCCAACGAGGACCCTTACTGTCAATGGAAACTCCAGCTAAACCTAGGACAGGAGGGGTATTGATTGGCTTGCCTAAAAGGCTCTCGCGGGGGATTGGAGGGCTTTTATGGTAGTATTTCCGGTAGTCTCAGCCTCAGTTGCGTGCTCAAAATCCTCTGGATGGGCAAAGTCGATCTGACTAGGGTGTTTGGATGAAGGTCAGGTGCCTAGGGGCCTGCCAAGAAGTGGGCAGGTCAGCCTTCGCTGTCAGCATGGGCAGCAAGTATCTCGTCCTAGACTACGGCGTGATGATCAACCATCATGTTGGGTTCCCCATGCACATTCCACCAAAGGAGGTGGAAGCGATTGTTCTCACGCATGCTCATCTCGACCATATCGGTGCCGCTCCAATATTCTACATTCAGGGAGGGGTCCCACTGTACGGGGTACAGCCTACTTTCACACTAGCGCGTCTCATAATCAAGGACTTTCTCAAACTCAGCGGCTACTACGTTCCATACGAGTACCTCGACCTGGAAACGATGCTGAAGCACATGCGGGAACTCCACTACCGCCAATCCGTCGACATCGGCGATGGGAATCTCACCCTCGTCAACGCAGGACACATTCCAGGAAGTGGCCAGGCACTTGTCCAGTCCGAGGGGAAGCGTCTCCTCTACACTGGTGACTTCAACCGTCAGCCGACGAGGCTGGTTGATGGCGCGGACCCGGAATACAAGAATCTGGACGCGATCATCATCGAAGGGACCTATGCGATCGAAGACCACCCGGCCCGGGATGGTCTAGAGAAGGAGTTTGTCGAGAAGGTCACTGAGGTCGTGGAGGGTGGCGGGGTTGTTCTTGTTCCCGCCTTTGGAGTTGGAAGGTCGCAGGAGCTTCTCTCAGTTCTCTCAGCCTACCACTTCGAACATCCAGTGTTCGTTGACGGCATGGCGCTGAGCGCGATGGATCTGTTGTTGAAGCATCCCAAGGCTTTGCGGGACGCGGAGGTTTTCGACAGGGCCAGCAAGATGGCTCACTGGGTGGATGGCTGGGAAGACCGTCGCAGAGCTGCCAAGACCCCTGGCGTGATCATATCTCCTGCTGGGATGTTGAAGGGAGGAGCGTCTGTCTTCTACATGGAGAATGTTGCGTCGAGGAAGGAGAACGCGGTCTTCATGGTCAGCTTCCAGGTCCCAGGAAGTCCAGGTCGGATTCTGCTAGAGCGTAGAAAGTTCGTGATTCATGGCAAGGCGAGACCCGTGGACGCGAGGATTGAAAGGTTCGACTTCTCATCTCACGGCGGCAAGCGGGATCTGGAGCAGACACTCTCCGAACTGGACAAGAAGACGAAAGTGTTCGTTGTCCATGGGGCAGAGGGCAACTGCAAGAAGCTGGCTGACTGGGCTTCGAAAGAACTCGGATTACACGCGACAGCGCCTAAGACCGGCGACGTACTCGAGATTTAGGGCCCTATGGGAGAAGATGAGGGCAGGGTCTTCAAACCCCGTCCCGGCCACCTCTACCCGGTCATTCTCAGCCTAGCCACAACCGGACTTCTCGGAATCCCCTTTGCAGTCAGCGATGTAGAAGTCATGAGCGTGACCCCTTTTCAGGGAGACACTTATTCAGGTGCATCGCTTAACGCCCTGTTCTTTGTCATCGCCTTGGCAACCAGCGCGAGTATCATGTTCCTTCTGGTCCGGCGAGGAAAGATGGGATTCCTTCGCAGAATGATCAAGGCAGCATTTGTCGTGGTCTGTTTCTCAGTCGTCTTCTGGTATAGCACAATCCTGTTCTTTCTCCTTGGCAGTCCCCTAGGCGAACCTGCTGCATCGACCTTTTTGCTTGCGGTATCCTTGGGGGTTGGACTCGGTTTCGCATTGCTGGTCTTCGGGAAGGGCAGCACCCGACAACTTGTTGGCGTGGTCTTAGTGAGCGGGTTTACTGGGCTATTCTTAGGAGCCTCCATTCCACTCCTCACAGCACTAATCCTGGCCGGTGCTCTTGTTGTCTACGACGTGGTGGCGGTTTTCCGGGGGCCTGTCGGCGCTCTGGCCAAAAGCCTGGAGATGGGTGATCTGCCGGGGGCCGTTTTCAACTACAGAGAACTCACCATCGGGATGGGAGACATGGTCTTCTACTCGCTGGTAGCCACGACCGCCCTGCTGAACTACGGGGTCTTCCCCTTCCTTGCCACTGGGGTCGGAATTATCGCGGGTACGTTCCTGGGGTTCAAAGCGCTGCAGAGGTTTGAGATGTTTCCAGGGCTTCCATTTTCTCTAATCCTAGGCGTCGCCGGAATGCTGCTCGCAGCCTGGCTATAGCGACTGAAGAAGATTAGCAGCCTCGGCAAGGTTCCTGAAATGGTAATCGGCAATAGTCTCGGCACTTGACGTTCTGCTGGAAATCAGCACTGTCTTGATGCCGGCAGTCTTTGCTCCCCGGACATCGTGCTCCTCAGAGTCTCCTACGTGAACGGCCTGTGATGGCTTCAGCCCAAACTGTAGAAGGGCGTAGAGGAAGATTCCGGGGTCTGGCTTGCGTATTCCAGTCTGCGCTGATGTTATGACTTGGTCGAAGTATTTTCTGAGCCCTACGTTCTTCAGAATCTGGACAGCGACGTCGTGGGAAGATACGTTGGAGATTACAGCTAGCTTGGTTCCTCGCTTGGACAGTTTTTCGAGAGTTGGTTTGGCGTCTTTGAAGGCTACTGCGTTGGCGGCCCGGGTTTTCACTATGATTTTGATTGCTTTGTTGACGAGCCTGTCCTCTGGGTTTCTTTCGAGTGCTTTCCTCAGTAGCTGGCGCATCCAGGTCTCGACTGGAATCTCAACGTGATGCCGTGAACGAAGAGAGTGATTGATTCTGTAACCCCGCCGGTATATTTTGAAAAGGTTCTCGCGGGGACGTTGGGGGAGGATTCTAGTTATCTCCTTGAGAGCTTGTTTTGTGACCATATTGTCCTCGATGTTCTGAGTCACAAGTGTCTCGCCGAGGTCAAAGAAGATGACCTTGACACGGGGACCCATTCGCGTTCTGTCATCGTTTGCTTCAGCAAGCTCATGTAACCCTTTGTTTCCGTGTGGCCGTGAACAGCAGAATACCCCTTAAGAGAGGAATTCGGTAATCTGGAATCGCCCTTGGTCAACACTCTGACGAGAGATGAAGTGGAAGCAGGCGAGAAGGCTGAACACCTGTTTCGTGATTACTGTGACATGGCAGGAATTACTTACCTGTACATAGAACAATCATCCTACAGCAAGTCAAGCAAACTCATAAGGGAACAAGCCAGCCGTCCCGACTTCCTAGTCCTCGAACCTTACAAAATGCCGTTCTTCGTGGACGTGAAGGCACGGCAATTTGTCACATCTGACGGGAAGCCGACCTTCTTTCTTGGAATGCCAAATTATGAGGCGGCGCGTCTCTCCGTGAGCAGAGACCTCCGTCCCCTCAGACGATTTCAGAACTTTGTGGGGATACCAGTGTGGGTCGCATGGTTTGAACGAGTAGGCAGAGAAATCAGACCGGGCAAAATGTACGTCGCCCCGATTAACGTACTGAACAACTTCCGAGGACTACCCACATGGGAATGGCTCGCAATACCACTGGAATGTTGCGCAACAGTGGACATTAGCTCACGTCAGCTCCTAACCTACAATGTTGACGAACATCGAATACAGAGATTCGTGGACTTGCTCAAGAAGTACATCCACGAAAGAGGATGGACTGCAAAGGCCATCCCTTCGGGAGAGGATGAATCTTCTCCCTAGCAAGCTCAGTCAGTCCCAACAATACCTGACTTTCATCTTCCAACTAACCTCAGAGCCACGGAAGGGGGAAAGCTTCCACGCCTTCGACAAGCGGGTCCGACCTAAATCGTGGTCAGGACGTCAGCAGAGGTTCTGGAGCAGATTGAAGCTTACAGGAAGCTAGGCAGCTTCAGCTCTACTTGTTGACGGCGTATCTCAGAACGGCGGCCACTTTTCCAAAGGAGTCTCGTAGCATCCGACCCTCCTCTGTCTCTTCTGAGATCACCTCGACCCTAGTTCCTGCTTTCTCTGCGAATTCGAGGAAACTGTCAATAATGTCACCCTCCTGCTCGACGTCGAGGGTCGCCTTCCCGCATTTCCTGCAGGGTCGAGTTGAGAGTCCGCTCTTTGCAGCGTCTGCCTCGTACTTTGTCCCTCGGAATCCTTCAGTGGTACCGCATGTCTTGCACTTGAGAAGTAGCCTCACTCCCTCTAACCTCTCTGACATCAGGAGCATCTCCACGACCCCGTTCTCCAGAAACTTCTGAACATCCCTCTCCCCGAACGCAGCCTTGCCAGTCTCATGGCCCAGCTCATAGAGGAATTTCTGGACCAGCTGCTTCTCCTCGTTGTACCTGACACCCTTCAAGACCTCGTTGCTCTTCTCAACGACCTCCTCTACACCCATTTCGCTGGAGTAGCTGGTGTCGATGATGGAGAGGACTTTCTTCCTCAACATGTAGTTTAGGTGGTCGCCCTCGGCCCAGACATACTTGGTGGGGCCGGGTCCTCCGATGATGATGCCTTTCAGATCGGGAATCTTTAGCAAGATCTCGTTGAAATGCTGGCCAATACGCTTGTAGTAGTCGTTGGTGACCTGCTCTCGAATTCGTTCGAAGCGGCGGGCCGACTGACCTCCTGCGCGGCTTTTCCCAGGAATGCCTGACGTGAACGTGTCCTCGATGTTAACGCGGCGACCTTTGAGAGTAGCAGCGACGGCTTCCGTACCGTCGATGACGAGAATTCCATAGGTGTCCTTCTCGACTACGAGCTGGAGTAAGGGTTCAACATGGAACCGGGCATCACAACGGTAGAAGCCGACGATTATCGGCTCTGGAGGAATCAGCGTGTAGATTTCCATCTTCTCACTACCGGCTCCGTTCTGGGGAATAGCTCCCGCGAAGATGACAAGACCCGTAGGCGGGGGCTCCTTGAACAGCCTTAGACGCTGGCTGACCCGTTCAATGGCGTCCTGGACGTTCTGGCGGGTTGCTCGGGACTTGATGTTCTCCGCTGTCCCACCTTCCTCTCTGAGCTGGCCCAGTACTTCGTAGATGCGCCGATCTGGGGGAACGTAGAGGCTGATGAGTTCTGTGCCTCGGCCCTCCTTCCTGGCTAACTGTTCGAGGGTTCTTCTGAATTTGAATCTGGCTACTGAATCTGAACTTGACATGAACTAATCAACTCCAAACGAGAAGCTGCGAGGAATCGTCTCGCCCCGTTCATTCCGGAAAGCCTTTGAGTGGAGATTATCAGCCGAGCAATCCGGAGCCCGGCGTAGTATTCACATCTTGGATTTCTTCTTCTTTCCCGGGTTGTGCTTCGCGCAGGTACTACACATAGGATGTTTAATCCTCACGGGGGCAGGGCTTCCAGTTGTTATAAAACGCTTATTCCTAGAGGTCCCAGGCACAATACAGGGTGCTCCTAGCCTAAGCCACGGGATGCAGAATCACTACAGGGATCTCTCGCTTAGTCTTGCGCTGGTAGTCTTCATACTGACGATACATCCCCGTGACAAGCGGCCACAGTCTACCCTTCTCCTCCCTCATCGCTTGATCTGCCCTCATTCTCCTCCTCTCGCCCCTAACTTGAACTTCCACAACGGGATTGTGCTTGAGATTGGTGAACCAGGCCGGGTTTCGGTCACGACCTCCATATGAGGCTACGAGGACGAGATTTCTTCCATCTTCGAGGTAGAGCAAGGGCGTGGTCCATTTGCTTCCGGATTTGCGGCCGACAGTCGTGAGAAGGAGGACTGGCACTCCTCTGACCCGCCCGCCGATCAGACCATTCGTCAGCCTATACCAGAACACGTGTATGCTGGACATTAGACGGAGGCTGTTCAGGCTGAATCGCTCCCAGGTGCTCAGTGTGAGGACGAGGCACTCTCCACTCTAATATACTGAATGCTCAGCGTGATGAATTCCCTGAGACAGTAATGCGAGCGGTCGTCAAACTTGGGGGCGCACTCTTCAAACGGGACCCCGACACCAAAGCGATAGCCAGCATGGGACAAGCACTTGGGGCCTTCGTCAAGGAAGGAAACCAACTCGTCCTAGTTGCTGGCGGTGGAGAAAACGCTAGGACGTATATCGCCGCCGCCAGGAAGTTGGGGGCGGAAGAATCCACCTGCGACCTCATCGGAATACAGGTGACTAGGGTGAATGCGGAGCTTCTACGTTTAGCTCTCGGGTCCTCAGCTGTTCCAAAGATTCCCACTACTATCGGTGAGCTGCCTGCTTTGGTTGGAAATGGAAAGGTGATTGTAATGGGCGGTCTTCAACCCGGACAGTCGACAAACGCCGTTGCTGCTCTTGCCGCTGAGATCACGAGGGCGGAAGCCCTAGTGAACGGCACCGACGTCGAGGGGGTCTACTCTGAGGACCCCAAGAAGAATCCCAAGGCCCGACTGATCACCTCGGTTCACGTGGACAAACTACTGACATGGGCAATGTCGGGAGAAGTGTTTGCGGGACGCTATGAACTGCTGGACCCTCTAGCGCTGAAGATCCTCCAAAGGGCGAAGATTCCAACCCGTTTCGTTTCCCTACAGGACCCTCAGAACATTATCGGGGCACTCCGTGGAAGGCACATAGGAACCAGCGTAGTCTATTCCTAGGGGCTTGAAGAATTGAGGCTGATTGAGATTTTCCAGTCAAAGGCCCAAGTGAAACTTGTCGAGCATCTTCTCCAGCACCGACAGAAGGTCTTCAACCAAGCTGGTTTGGCCCGGATGCTAAACGTTTCGCCCTCTACAGTAGCTCGTATTGCAGAGCCCTTGGTAAAGAGCAAGATACTACTGTTTGAAAGGTACGAGAAGGGAATGAAGATCTTCGCCCTGAACGAAGAGGAACCCGCAGCGAGAAACCTCATAGAATTCTATGAGAAAATCAAGGCCTTGTAATTGCGTGAAGGGCTCCCCCGTAGAGTTCGTTCACCTCGCCTAGGAGAGTTGTACCTGAGTTTCACCATTGTCTCACTCCCTTCCAACAGGTTTAACCCCCTGCGACCCTGGCGTCAGACTAGGAAGTCCCGTTGGAGTTCGTGGTGGGCTGTGGCCTGGATGAGTTCGAGGCCTACTACAAGAGGGCCGTAGGCGAACTCGGCAACATTGAGAGGAGATACATCGAGGACGATCCTTCCCACCTGATTGTCTGGAGAGAAGATTCCGAGATTCTCGGCCACGCCCTCTGGCATGAGTCCAACACGGAAGAACACCGGAAAGGAGATCCTAGAGACGACCAGGACAGGGAATTGCTGAGGACCCTTGCCGAAGGCCAGAAGAGCTTCGTTGAATTACACGAACTATGGCTGAGAAAAGAGCATCGAGGAAAGGGCTACGGAGAAATGTTCTTCGACTTCTTCGAAGATTTCATCGCGAGGAAAGGTCACGATGCAATCGTCTACTACGCCTATGATCCTGCAGCGCTAGCGATTTGTCGAAAGCGAGGCTACAAAGAAGCCTACGGTGTCGAGTCAGGAGGAGCAGTCTGCTGGGTCTTCTGCCTCCCGTTAAGGAATTAGGTTGAGACGGGAACTAGGCTCTGGAAAACGATGTCAGATTCTGGCTCTCTTGTAGAGAAACACTAGCCAGATTCGAGATCCGGCTTTCCTCTCTTTCACGAAACCAGCCTCTACTAGCAGTTCGTTGATGGTCTTCAAAGAGTGGATGTAGAACCAGTTCAGCTTTTTTCTCCTGATTTTCTGGATGAGATTCCCGGCGTGCGCCGCTAGCCTCAACGGCCACTTCAAGACACCCTCGTCCCGTGGCACGACAAACCCGATCAGGCTTCCACTGGCAGACGAGGCGTTCTTCAAGAGCGGACCCACTTCAGGATAACAACAAATCACCTTGTCCATCACGACCACATCCGACACGGGCAAGTCTGCAAGTGCAGCGTTTCCTAG
>CAYIBO010000027.1:0-13603 GCA_964361545.1 uncultured Candidatus Bathyarchaeia archaeon | reverse complement strand
GGCGAAGTAGCTTGTGAGGGGTTCCATGTCCTACGTCTTCTTCTTCTCCGCTTTCGCCAAGGTCAGCGCTCCGATCACGGCCGCTGCTAGGACAAGTGATAGCAGTTCCAGCTGAACGCCGTAGTCTACAAGCAGGGTCTTACTGAGGAGTTGCAGATCGCATCCGGAACCGCATACTTCGTTGCCTGGGAAAGCGTTTCCGCTGGCCAGTGCACCCGCCATTCCCAGCATGAGAGAGACAAGCACTGCTGCAAAGAGAGACGCTCGTTTGAATTCCATGGGGCCTTCTCCCTTCGCGGGTCC
Source organism: uncultured Candidatus Bathyarchaeia archaeon (assembly GCA_964361545.1). GTDB lineage: Archaea > Thermoproteota > Bathyarchaeia > 40CM-2-53-6 > 40CM-2-53-6 > BA-19. Next base: position 13,300 of record CAYIBO010000027.1, on the reverse strand, counting down.
CACCAGCATCACTGTGAAGAGTATGAGGACGACTACAGCTCCGATGTAGACCGCTATCTGGAAGGCTGCCACGTATGAAGCGTCTAACAGGATGAATAGCGCTGCGATCCCCAGGAACGATATTCCGAGTGAAACTGCTCCATAGACTAGGTCTCTTGCTTCAAGGGAGAGTATTGCGGCTATGACCGTAATCGCTGCGATTGCGAGGAAAGCCGGGTCGGTCATGGTTTTGTCAGATCGCTGGAATTCCTTGGATGATGATGTAGGTGATGGCGATGTTGATTATCGCCAGGCCTAGCAAGACTGTCCAGCCGTACCGCAATAGTTGGTCTATTCGTACACGTCCAAAGGTTCCCCGCAGTAGGATTATGACGACGATGATGACCAGGGTCTTCAGCATTGACCAGAACAGCGAAGGTAAGGGTCCGGGACCCAGAAAGCCTCCAAGGTAGATTGTTGCGAATAGGGCGGAGAAAGCGTAGAGTTTGATGAACGAGGCCCCTTGAGCCGCCAGGAACAGGAAACCCGAGTATTCTGCCTGCCAGCCCATGATCACTTCCGGTTCGGCTTCGGGAAGGTCAAAGGGTATTCGTTCCATCTCTGCGGTGATGGTTATGAGAAATATCAGGGCCCCAAGAGCTTGCGGGAGAATAAACCATCCCGAGGACTGGGCTTGAACTATTTTCAGTAGGTCGAAGGATCCCGCCATCATGACAACGCCGATGGCCGACAGCCAGAGAGGAATCTCGTAGGCTGTCTGTTGAAAGAGGGACCTCAATCCCCCGATAAAGGGATACTTGCTGTTCGCACTCCATCCCGCCAATAGAACCATCGTAGGGGACAATGTGACAAAGGCTAGGAAGACTGGTAAACCTACTTCCAGATTTGCTATCTGGAATTCAGGACTGAACGGAATGAGGCCTATGAGACCACCGGCGAGTATCATTCCGATCAAAGGCGCAGCTACGAAGAAGAACTTGTCAGCCTTCTCGGGAATCATGAGCTCCTTAAAGACCAACTTGATTAGGTCTGCAAAAGCCTGAAGAATTCCGCCCACAGGGCTGACGTACTGGGGTCCGATTCTCAGTTGAACCCGAGCAGTAATCTTACGGTCCAGCCAAGTGATAAGGGCAGCGATAATAGCGAGTGACGTCAGCCCGGGGAAGAAGACGATTTTGAAGAAGAGCGGGCTGGTAACTATAGCCATCGTCATTTGAATCGTGTCAGCAATAGGGTCCAGGGCCTTGTCACCCTACCAGTTCTCAGGTCTGTTTGAAAGGTGCAGGGCATAGGCGAGCGGAATCAACAGGACCACCATGAATACGATAACGGGGAGAGTACCGCTGAACCCGAGAGACCTCAGGTTGAGGGCCCATGCGAACAGAAACATTGCCACGACATCATAAACGACAAACAGCAAGAGGTAGGGGTAGTATTGGATTATGAACCTGGTTCTACCACGGCCCACAGCTATTTGGCCTGACTCGAAAGCCGCACGTTTTTCTGGAGTAGGCTTGGGGTCCCGTGGACTGACTATGAGGAAGAGTATGATGATGAGTCCGAAGGTGGACACCGTGACGAAGCCCAAGTAGTAGAAAATCTCCGCAATCCCCTGAGCGACCACGTGTGGACCGACCTACGTATTTTCGGCAGGCGGGGATTGATATGTTATAAAACTTTGAGCTAAAGAGTAATCTCGGAGGCTAATCCTTTCTCTTCCAGAGATAATCGGCGTATTCTTCGAGAATCTTCCGATTTCTCAGCCGTTTCACGCTCCGCAAGCTCTCCTTAGCATTATCCGCATACCCGCTGGCTCGCTCCTCGGCAAACTCCAACGAACCCGCTTTCTTTAGAACCCTCAGGATCTTCCGGTTGGTGGTCCTTGTCTTCGGATTGAGAAGGCTTGAATGGTTGTTCGGACGGGGCGCCTCGTGTAATAGATGCGAGGTTACTATGTTGGGCCCGCTCAGGGTCGCTTCGTTGGAACCGTCGTCAAAGTCCAGCATATCATCCCTGACCTGGAAGGCCATTCCGGACGATCTGCCAAACTTCTGCATTGCCACAAGGTCTCTGCCCTCAGCTCCCGCAATTGCCGCCCCTATCCCGGAGGCGGTGCCAAACAGCGATGCGGTCTTGAGGTCTGCTATTGCGACACACTCGTTCACGCTCGCACTGACGTCCGAAAGAATATCGAGGAGTTCCCCCTTGCTAATGTCTACTAGAGTGGACCCCACCATCCTCATTATCTCGGGGTTCCTGTAATTGGCGAGAAGCTGAACCCCTTTGGAGGCTAGAAAGAGCCCTGAGGTGATGGCTTTCTCGTTGCTGAAGGCCATGTGAATGGTGGGAACTCCTCTTCGAACCTGACCCTTGTCGATCAGATCGTCGAAGACAAGTGTGGCCGCGTGGATTATTTCGATGGCGGCTGCTGCGTCAAGCGACTTCTCCGCATCACCACCTAGCGCTTCTGTTGAAAGTGCAACAAGGAGAGGTCTGCAACGTTTTCCACCGGTCTTGAACATGTATTTGATGATCTGATTTGCCTCGTCCCTGTCGAAGTTTGTCTCCAGAGTTTCGTCGATTTTTCGTTCTATTGGCTTTCTCCAGGCTTTGAATGCGGATGGAAACTCTCGCATCTTCGACCATTATCCTGGGTTCTATTCGGAATGTCAGGATGCCCCCGCTATTTAATCGGTTTCGCCACCGCCTTGTACCACTCGTATGTAGAGTCCCGGAACAACCTTTATAGCAACAGATTCTTGCACGCGACACAAAAGTGAATGAAGAATGGAACAAGCACCCAAACCAGTTGAAGCAGCGAAACCGAAGAGTAAGACAATGTGGATCGTAGCTGCAGTAATCATCATTATCATTGTAGTCGCAGGAGTCTACTTCGCCTTCTACTACGCCGCAGCCCCCGCGTACGCCGTCTCCATCCTCGACGACAATGCCTGTGCACCAAGTGCTGTAGCATGCAAGTACGATCCAGCTTCGATAACCATACCTGCCGGACAGACAGTTACCTGGAAAAACAACGGCAATGCACCACACACAATTCACTCTTGCACTTCCGCGAACAATCCCACTACGCAGGCCTGCCCAACCATGAACACAGGAGCAGCAGCTAGCGTTAACATCGCATCCAGCACCCTTAACAACGGACAGACTTTCCCGTTCAAATTCGACTCCGCAGGCACTTACAACTACTACTGCGATATCCACCGGTGGATGACTGCAACCGTCGTAGTCACCTAGACCCGATTCCCCTCTCGGTACATAGCGAAACTCCCATTTTATTCTCCAAACCCCTAAAGGTGTCGGCTGGCAAGTTCCGACTATGATCCTCCAGTTTCAGAAAGAGACGGAGGATGAAGAATGCCTGACCACCGAGGACTCCGTTTTCTCGCCGAAACAGGAAGATACCTGACTTGATTCTTCTCAGAGATGTACCGGGTGAACCTGCAGGAACGTGATGACCATGAGTAGCATAGCTATGCCCAGGCCAACCAGCAGCACTGAGGAAAGAGCTCTTGGCTCGTCCTTTAGGTCCTGAAAGAATATGGCAATCAGCGAGGCCTTGACACCTGCTAGGCCAATAAGCGACGTAACGATTACGCTGGCCGAAAGACTGAGGTTGATCAGGGCTAGTTCGCCCGCTGTCATGGCGATCAGAGTCGCAAAAACCGCGACAGAGATTTTGGCGCTCAACTTGGCCGCCTAGATGAGGTAGAATAACGGGAAGAGGAAGACCCATACAATGTCAACGAAGTGCCAGTAGAGTCCGAAATGTTGAACAGTGGTGTAGCCGCCGCCCAGATATTTTCGCCTGAAAGCGTTGACTAGCAAGTACGCGATCATGGCTAGGCCTGCGAAGACATGTATCCCGTGCACCCCTGTAGTGATGTAGTAGCTTGTTGCTGTAAGCGGATGACTCGTGAATATGCCACCCACGGCTAGCTCCTCCCATTCAATGGCCTTGTTGTAGAGGAACCAGGTGCCCAGGCCGAGGGTCGCCAGCAAACTTACTATCAGCCCAGTGCGGGACCCAGAACGTGCCGTAAGAACGGCCATTACCACTGTCAAGCTGCTAGTCAGAAGTATGAAGGTGTTTGTTGCGCCATGCTGAATATTGAAGACTGTGCCAACCGCCGGCCAGGTCATGGTCAGAGGGTTCAGCCGGACGAACAGGTATGCACCAATTAGGACCCCGAAAAGAATGACCTCTGATGCAAGGAACGTCCATACTCCCAGTTTCAGCCTTGAAATCTTCTGGAAAGGCCAGCTCTCCAGGTTCTCATCTTCCTGTACTACGAAGGTCTCCCTGCCGTATCCGTAGAGCGAGCCGAGTCCCACGACGATTCCTGGTATGAGCAACAGAAGGTTGGGAGGGGTCCGACTGGTTGTCAGACCCAGCAGAAAGAGGAAGGAGGCCAAGGCTATGGCAATGGGCCATTGACTAAGGTGGGCTGGCTGGGACGCATGTCCATCTCCTACTCCATGGGGAGTGCTACCTGAGAAGTTTACGACTCCATCTGAAGATATGGTTGGAATCGTTTCGAAATTGTGAATAGGCGGGGGAGAGGAAACAGCCCATTCCAAGGTCCAGCTCTCCCAAGGATTGGGCCCAACTGGCGTCCCTAGCTTCCGACTCCGCCAGATGTTGACAAACAAGAGTATCTGGGCGAGACCGAAGACGAAGGCACCTACAGTGGAAATACTATTGAGTCCACCCCACCCCGTCTCGGGTGGGTAGGTGAAGATCCGTCGTGGCATGTCTAGTAAGAGGAACATGGGGAAGTAGAGAACGTTGAAGCCGATGAAAGAGAGGATGAAGTGGATTCGGGCCATTCTCTCATCGTACATCTTACCTGTCATCTTGGGGAACCAGTAGTAGACTCCTCCGATGAGGGCCATGATGGCCCCGCCCACCATGACGTAGTGGAAGTGGGCCACGACAAAGTAGGTTCCTCTCAGCTCGGTGTCGAGCGCTACCGAAGCTAGGAATACGCCTGTTATGCCTCCGATTATGAACAGGGCAATCGAGCCGATGGCAAAGAGTGCGGGAGCCTTCAGTCTAATCTTGGCCCTGACGAGGGTTTCAATCATGGAGATGGTTATGACGTCAAAGGGAAGAGAGACAGCTATTGTTGTTAGCGTGAAGAGCTTCGTTACCTGAGGGTTGATCCCGGTGATGAACATGTGATGGCCCCAGACCATGAAACTGATGACGGCAGCAGCGATCATTGACATTATGATGTACTTGGAGCCGTAGAGAGGTCTCCTCGTGAACGTCGGGAGAATGTCTCCGACCAATCCGATTGCAGGAAACAGGACAATGTAGACCTCTGGGTGTCCAAAGAACCAGAAGATATTGTTCCAGAGCAAGGGCCCTCCTTCGATCGATGAGAAGTAGACTGTTCCGAAGGCCCTGTCAGAGAACAGTATGATAACCGCGGCCAGCAGAGAAGGGAACGCGTAAAGCATCATGAAAACAGTCACAAGCATCGCCCACGTGAAGGATGACATGTACTTCAGCTTCAAACCCGGGGCTCGCATCTTGAGTATGCTCACGATGAAATTAACGGAGCTCAGCGTGACGGACGCGATGAGAAGGACTAGCGCAGCTGCTCCCACATTGAACCCGAGGAACGGGCTAAACCGGCTTGATGTTTGAGGCGAGTAGAGGGTCCATCCAAGGTCCGGAGCACTTCCCAGAAAGAAACTAAGGACCATTGCAACGCCCCCAAAAAGGTAGAACCAGTAGCTCATGGCGTTTAACCGTGGAAATGCGAGATCCCTAGCGCCGATCTGCAGTGGAACGAAATAGTTCGCGAAGCCGATGGCCAATGGTGAGAGAACCCAGAGGATCATCAGGAGCCCATGGACTGTAACAAACTGGTTGAAGACGGAAGCACTTAGTAAGCCGCTGTCAGGGGAAAAGAGCTGCCATCGAACTAATAGAGCGAGAGCCCCAGCAACTAGAAAGAACACAAGTGAAGTAACGATGTAAAGGAGACCAATGTCTTTGTGGTTAGTGCTGAACAACCAGCGTTTTGTCGATGTCGTGCTGGCCAGCAATGATGCCACTCAGCTAACAGCCAGAGCCGCAGCTTTGGAAGGAGCCTGGTTCCACTACTTGGAGCGTTCCTATCATGGCAGCATGGCCTGTCCCGCACAGCTCAAAGCATCGAGTAAGATAGTCTCCTGCTTCATTGGCGACAAACCAGATAGTGTTTATGCGTCCAGGAATGGCGTCGGTCTTTATCCTGAAGTCCTCGATTCCAAAGCTGTGAAACACGTCAAGGCTGGTTACCTTGAGGATTACTGTTGTGCCCTTTGGGACCACAAGAAGACTCGTGTCTTCGCGACCTCCTGGGTAGGTGAAATTCCAGAAGAATCGGCCGGCCTCGACGCGTATTGTCAGGCAGGGGCTCGGTATTTGGCTACACTCCTGGGGAGGCGTGTTAATCTGGTCTATTGTGTTGAATGTTCCCACGACCAGAACCCCTAATATGATGGCAGAGAGGGTTACGGAAATGACCAAGGGCCTCAGCTTTCCCCTTGGAGCAGGTAGCTGTCCAAGCCTGGGGGCGTCTTCCGGCTCGGGTGACGATGCTGTCTCCCGGAACCGCAGCACTAGATAGGCCATCAATCCCAACACGAAGGTTCCCACGAGGATGGCTAGTATGGTGAATATGTTGAACAAGGAGAAGAATAGCTCAGCTGTGTTTGAAACGGCCACCTGATTCACCAGTTTTCCTTTGACAGAACTGGACCTTTTTTAAAAGGTTGCGTAATGATTCAATGTGTCGACGTCTGCCATTCAGTTCGTCTTGGGCAAAGTGCGAGCGAAGCTTGGCTGAATAACTAAGGCTCGAACGGTCAGGGCGTTAGCCAGGACGAGTGCAAAAACCCCTGACGCCAGGCCGAGATGGGCCGTGGCTACCAAGGGATCCAGTTCCGTCCTTACAGTGACCATTCCGAGAATCACTTGGGCCACGAGGAGAAGAAAGGATGCTGTTGATAGCGCTACTACCGTTCGTTCCCGTCCAAGCTTCAAGAGCGAATAGGCCATGGTAGAAACAATGAAGACGCCCACAACGAGGGCAAATATCCGGTGGGTATACTCAATCAGGACTGCTCCTCGCAAAGGGGGGACTATCTGTCCCTGGCAAAGAGGCCAGTCTGGACATGCGAGACCCGAGCCTGTGGCGCTCACGTAGCCTCCTATGACGATGAGCACGTAGGTGGAAACGGCTGAACCGTAGGCTAGAACCCGTATCAGGTTCAACTTAGGAGACACAGTCGACCTAGTGTTTCATGAACCTTTGTACAGGAGCCATGTTCCATTCCGGGCGAAGTTTCTAGAAGCCTGCCAGCGCTGCTTCAGCCATCTCGCCGAGCAACTTTCGAGGGTCGGTGCTCTTTACGACACTGCTGGCGACCAGAACGCCTTCAGTGCCGAGCTGAACGGCCCTTGACACATCTTCTGGAGTGCTGACGCCGGCTCCGCAGAGAATCCGCACGTTTTGGTTCACGCTTCTGATCCTTTTCACCGTGTTGGTGATTAGCTCTGGTTTGGCCTTAGAGACTGCGATCCCTGTTCCAATGAGTTCTGGGGGCTCCACTGCTATCATGTGGGGATCGAAAGCTGCCACTGCAGCACTCACGCCTGACGTGTTGGCACAGACGAGTGAGATTAGGTCGGAGTTCCTTGCAAGCTCGACTGACTCTTCTATCTCTGATATCTTGACGCGGCGTTCGGAATGGTTCAGTAGTGTTCCAACGGCACCCGAGGACTTTACCGCTTCCGCAAGCACACGGCCCGTGTAAGCACCTGGTTTGATCGCGTCAATATGCTGACTGAATACGGGTATGCCTGACGCTTCAACCACGGACTTTATGTCGGTGAACTGAGGAGCTACAGCGATTGCGATTCCTCTCTCCCGGGAAATCTCTCCCGCGATCTTGGCCAGTTCAACGGCCCTCTTCCCCGTTGCTTCAATGTAGGTCTTGAAGTTCACAACGAGGAGGGGGCTTTTCAGTTCCCTGATAGAATCAGCCCCTACCCCTGGACGATCCTCTGGGACGCGCCTTTGACGAGGTCTTCAAACTCAGAGACAAGGTCCCGGTTTCCAAGATAGGTCGGGACGCGCTGAGCTATGTCGGTAGGTTCCAGGTCGAGGACGTTCTGCATGCCCGTGCTGGCCCTTCCGCCAGCCTTCTCCGTGATGAAACCAATGGGGTTTGATTCGAACTGCAAACGGTACTTTCCGTTAGGCGCGTCAAGCAAAGCTGGGTAGGAGAAAAACCCTCCATTGTAAAGTACCTGGTTGTAGTCTCCCACAAACGAGCCACCGTATCGAAGCTTCAGCTTCCTCTTTTCGAGCCTATCCGCGAACTCTCGAACCTGCGGCGTCCACTTCTCTCTCAAGCCTCCTATTCCATAGACGGAGCCTTTCTCAGGCAGGCGATGGGGTTCCCCACTGGTGAGGAAGCGCTCGGAGCCTGCTCCCTTTCCCGCGGCCACGGAGAGGAAAACGCCTTCTCGAGTGGCCAGTGTTCCTTGAATGTAGGGTCCGTATAGGAAGTAGAGGGAGCATAGCAGGTTCCGGCCTTTGGCTGGAAGCTTCTCATCGTGGAATATGCCTACTATCGTTCCGACAAGGTTGTCAGTCTTTATGTTTGAGGATCCATCTAAGGGATCGAGGACCACTGAGTATTCTCCGTGGCTTCCTTCCAAAGGCTCGTCCATTTCCTCTGAAGCAACCTGACTGACCAGACCACTTTTGACCAGTTTCTTGGTTAGTAGCTCGTTGGACCAAACATCAAGCTCCGTCTGTCTGTCCCCGTAGATGTTCGTCCCTTCCGTGGTGCCGAGTGCCCTGGGTATTTCTGCAACGATCTGCATGGAAAGGTCTGCAAGGAGCGAAACAAGCTTCCGGAGACTTTTGTCCTCTGACTGGAGGACGTCGGCGAGGGTTCTCGTCGGCAAAGCGGAATTCTTCTTATCGCGCCACGACGAGCTGTAATGCTTTCTGGATCGCGCCGCCGCTGAAGATTATCTCCTTCAACGCCGAGGCCATCTTCAACGGGTCCTGGTGCTGCCAAACATTGCGACCTACAGCAAGGCCAGTGGCTCCAGCATCCATGGCTCCCTTCACTTGCGAGAGAAACGTCTCATCAGTCGGGGCTTTAGGCCCGCCAGACATGAAAACCTTGGTTGCACCAGCGGCTTTCACAGCCCATTGAAAAGTGTCCGGAGCACCAGTGTACTTTATCTTAACAGCATCAGCACCGATTTCCAGCCCTGCCCTAGCTGCGTATGCAACTATCTCTGGCGCGGTGTCATTCTTCACAGCCTCGCCCCGGGGGTAGACCCATGCGATGGCGGGTAAGCCCTCCTCGTGAGCTTCCTCCTGAATCTCACCAAACTCCTGGAGCATAACGCTCTCGTGGGCACTTCCCAAGTAGATCGTGTAGCCAACACCCTTTGCCCCAAGACTGATGGCCTGCTCGACGCTACAGATCTGCGTTGATATGGGCTCCCCTTTTGGCAGGTTAGTTTTCCCGTTGAGTTTCACTATCAGCGGAACCTTGCCGTTGTAGTACTTCTCCGCAATCCCCTTGTGTAAGACTATCCCTGTAAATTCGCCCCTAACGGCTATGTCTAGAATGTGGTTGGGGTCTATGTTCCTGTCGTTGAAGTCTGCGGACGGGCCATGCTCGAAACCCTGGTCGTAGGCCAGGAGCATTCCCTTGCCGTTCCGTAGGAAATTGTTCACGTTGGCTCTCATTCCTTTCTCGCCAGCAGGTCAAGGTCAAGACCGCTTTGAACTAATACTTTTCGCTGGGGCGCCATCGGGACCCGCTAGGCAAACCGTTATCGGACAAGCTTTCTCCCGGAGTTTTATGCCTAGACGAATAGCTGTGGTCGGCTGCGGGGTTTCCGGGACGACCGCGGCCTTCCACGCCCGCAAGACTGACAGAACCGCGGACATCACACTGATCGGCGATGAGAGTCTTCCGGAGTATTCTAGGTGTGGGTTGCCCTATGCCTTCAGTGGGATCGTCCCGAGCCTAGAAGCCCTGATTGGTCACGATGAAGCATTCTACGAACAGACCAACAGGATCAACCTTCTTCTCGGCTGGAAGTGCATCCGAATCGACACACATGCCCAGAGAATCGAACTCGCTCGAACGGCGGATGGCAGGGAGGAAGCTCGCGATTACGATTCATTAATCCTAACGACTGGGGCAAGAGCCGGGACCCTGACTGTTCCCGGGTCCGACCTAAAGGGGGTTTTCACAATCAGAACTATGGGGGATATCGATGGGCTCGCAAACTATCTCGAAGAATCAAAGGCGAGAAAGGTCGCGATAATCGGGGCTGGTCTCACTGGGTCGGAGATGGCTGAAGCCCTTCTTCACCGAGGAATATCTGTCCTGGAGGCGGAGATTGTTCCTGAAATTCTGCCGGTCATTCTCGACTCGGACATGGCCAGCATAGTGCGTCAACGGGCCGAGGAGCGCGGAGTAGAATATCACCTTCAGTCAAGCTTAGAGGAAATCCTCGGTAGAGACGGGAGGGTCGCCGCGGTTCGAATCTCGGGAAGGAAATTCGATGTGGACGCGGTCGTATTGGCTGTCAGGATATGGCCAAACACTGAACTGGCATCAAAGGCCGGAATTACCCTCGGAGAATACGGAGGCATACGCACCAACGAAAGAATGGAGACCTCCGCCCGGAACATTTACGCGGCCGGTGACTGCATCGAGACCTATGACAGGATAACTCGTCGTTATGTGTTCTTCCAGCTGGCCACTACAGCTGTTAGACAGGCACTCGTGGCAGGGGTGAACGCGGCGGGAGGAGACGCAACTTACCCAGGCTCCACAGGGGTCACGACTGTGAAGTTGTTCGATTTGGAAGTCTCGTCCTTTGGTCCCACAACGGTTCTCGCGGAAAAGCTGGGGCTCCACCCGGTTTCTGTCAGAGTCACAGGGTCAACGCGTCTTCCCTACTACCCCGGCGGAAAGGATCTCACTGTGAAGCTTCTGGCAAGCCCTGATGACGGGAGGCTTCTGGGTGCTCAGATTGTTGGAGAAGAGGGGGCGACCCTGCGAGCGAGTTTCGCGTCTATGGCGGGTCATCTTGGCTTGACCGTCGGAGAGTTCGCTGAAATCGAAACTTGCTACTCTCCGCCTTTGGCCCCAGTATGGGACCCTGTGACAATTGCCGCTCAAGCCCTCCTCCGGAGGCTGAAAGGCCCAATAAAAGCCAAAGCTAGACCCGTAACGGTCGAAGGAAGGTAGGACCCGAGTTTGAAAGTGCTTGTTTGCGATCATATTCACCCCGAAGGAACCCAGATCCTCAGAACAGCCGGGTTCCAAGTTGACGAGAAAACCCAGATCGACAAAACCGAATTGACCCAAATCATAGGGGGTTACGATGCTCTTGTTGTTAGGGGAAGAACAAAGGTAGACGCGAACCTGATCAGTACCGCAAAGCATCTCAGACTCATAGGAAGAGCTGGAGTAGGCCTCGATAACATCGACGTCCAATCCGCAAAACAAGCAGGAATAACGGTCCTCAACACTCCAGCCGCTCCATCTGTCAGCGTGGCCGAACTCACAATAGCACTCATGTTGTCACTCTTGAGGAGGATCCCTCTCGCTGACCGAGAGATGAAGGCGGGCCGATGGACAAAGAACCAGTCGATGGGCGAAGAACTACAGGCGAAGACAGTAGGGGTCATCGGGCGAGCTGGCCGAATCGGAAGCGAGGTCGCAAGAATACTAACCGTCGGATTTCAAGCAGACGTCTTGGGGTACGATGTAATCCCCCCGCGAGGCGTTCCCGGGCTGAGCTACGAGCTAGCCGACTCGCTCGAAGACCTCCTCCAGCGTTCAGATATCGTCACAGTTCACGTGCCCTACACAAAGGACACACATCACCTCCTCAACGAAGAACGTCTGAAAATGATGAAACGCGGATCCTACCTGGTCAACACTTCTCGGGGAGACATCATCGAAGGTCCCGCGTTGCTATCGCTACTGAAGAGCGGACACCTGGCCGGCGCCGGGCTTGACGTGTTCCATCTGGAGCCTCCAGTGGATGAATGGGAGAAATCCCTCGTCTCCCTCCCGAACGGAGTCACAGTAACCACTTGCCACATTGGTGCTCAAACCCTTCAGGCGCAGAGAAGAGAGAGCGTCGAACTGGCCGAGAGAATCATTGAAGAGTCCTCAAAGCTTGGAAAACGGACCGCTTAGCGCCTAGTTGACATGAGGGTTCGATGAACGTAGATGCCTCAGTCAGCTAACGTACGGGTGATGGATTGGTGAGAAGAAGAGACGTAGTCATTATCGGCTTCTTTGTCGGGTTTAGCGCGGCCGCTGCGGGGCTTGCCCTAACAGTTGGACTTCCGCGGGGTCCCTGTGCAAATACCCACGGTACCACTAGAACTTTCACGGTCATCGCCGATCTCGACGGGTACAATGGCAGCATATACCAGCCTGCGCCTTGGCCTAAGATAAGCGTCAGCAGGTGTGACACTGTGGTCATCAGCCTTGCCAACCGGGATGCTCAAACCCACGGACTTGCCGTGGAATTCTACGCCAATAATGGAATTGAAGCTCAAGCAGGGCAAACCCAAACGTTGAGGTTCCTAGCCACGACCGTGGGGCAGTTCAGGGTATTCTGCCACGTACCCAGCAGCGTCCACGTCTTTATGCAACAAGGGCAACTTACGGTAACCTAGAACGCGTCGAGAAACATCGCATCCTTCGAACTCCCACAGCACAGCCACCATCAGAGGAAGGTAGGAATGGCAACAGGGGACCCAAGACTGACAAATTAAGGGACGCTTCCGAACAGAAACCGCGCAAAAAGCCCAGAATTAGCCCTTTTCGGGAATCCAAGCCTGCGATTCCTAACCCTCCACGTTTTGTTCGTGGTCTTTCCATCATGCACGTGCGAACCCGCCGTGTCAGGAAAATGGTTCCAAGCCGATTACGGGCTTAAAACCCGAAAACCAGCCCAGAACACCCGCCGGACAGACACGCCCCTCTCCAGAGGGGTAGAGGGTGGGGTGGTCATCAGAATCATGAGATGCAGGACCCAGCACGGGACCCATACTAGCCCAACACGAGGCCCGCAAAAACACGCCACCTAGGAACATCCCTTGGAAAAAGGGGGTAAGTCAACGGAGTTCCGAGTCACAAACTCGCGACTCCGCTCTGCTACAGTTGACCATACAGACAGAGCCCAGCTGAAGCGTCCCACCGGAAAACTAAG